>CAYJSO010000091.1:0-1377 GCA_964372795.1 uncultured Methanosarcinales archaeon | reverse complement strand
GGAAAAAAACTATTAAAACATTATTCCAAATAACTACTGAATATTATCCTTAATAACAACAGGAATCTCAAGCGCTTCATTTATGCTTTCAGCAATTTTGCTGCACATTTCCTCAACATTATTCGCCTTCATCGCATCTTCCAGTTCTTTAATTTCCTTCTCAAACCTTTCAATCTGCATTTTAAAATGATCCTTTTTATACTCTTCTTCCTTAAGTTGCACAAGCGCAGGATTGCCCTCTATATTTTTCATCAAATTCTCCCTGTCTCTCAATAAAGAAATATATTTGCCCCTCAACTCAACTAAACTCTCTTTTTTCAACTGCGACAAAACCAGCTTAATTTTATTCTCCTGCTCTTCTTTTAGCTCAAGCGAACTTAATGCATTCCTCAACCCTTCTAAAATTTCCCAAACCCTTAACTTATTATCCCAAACAATCGCTTCTTTCGCATCACGTACATACTTTCCAATAATTTCTTTCTCCTCCCCAAGCGCCAAATACTCATACTTCCTCAACGCTCTCTCAAGCTCCAAAAATATATGCAAAATCTCCCTCTCGCAGGCAGCCAGCTCATCAACTAACTTGTCCCTTCTCTCCAGCAGCTTTTTATATTTTTCAAATTCCGCGCTCTCACGCAAAGCTTTTATTTCATCTTCTTTAACATTAAACTGCTTTCTTGCCTGTTCTAATCTGCTTCTCTTTACAGCAATCTCCTCCTGCAGCCTCTGCCTTCTTTCTCTCTCTTTCCTAAGCAAATCAATCTGATGCTTCACATTATCAAGTGCAATTATTCCTTTCCTCTCAAGAATGCTGAAAAACACTTTGCTTGCCTGGCTCATTTCCTTAAGCACCTCAGTAATTGGATCAACTTCCTTGTAAAACAAATGCCTTGTTGCGCTGAAACTCTTAACTGTCTGCTGGGCAAACTCATCCAGCTTCCTGTTTAGCTCGTAATAAAACTTCCTGCTCTGCTCCAAGTCAGCTTCATTAGGAATCTCCAAATTATTCAAAAAAATCCCAAGCTCCCTGCAATAATTCTCTCTGTGCCCTAAAACAACATTCTTAACTCTTGCCTCAACTTTATGCTCCTCTCCAACAACAGAATTAGACAGGACTTCCTTCTGCTCCCTTAACCTCTCCTGCAAACTTTTAACAGCTCCGTAAAAAGCCTGTATTGCTCCGTCCATCCCCGATTTTCTTTCTTCAACATGCGCATTAAACCATGTCTCCAGCTCATCAACATTAATGCTAACTGTCTCTTTCTCCTTCTTCCCAAACAGATTCTTCAGAAACCCCCACATAAGCCCGCTAATAACACAGCTTGTTTAAAAACTTTTAGTTTTTAAGCTTAAAATTTTTAAGAAATTTTATTGTTT
>CAYJSO010000090.1:0-4316 GCA_964372795.1 uncultured Methanosarcinales archaeon | reverse complement strand
TTTGGGGCGGCAGCTGTAAAGGCGATGTAAAGTCAGATTTCGATAAAGCATTCAGCAGAAAGATAGGTGTGTTTTTTCATAATTATAAGTATAAAGACTCGTTTGTTGAATTTGGAAGCAAGTTCTCTGTTAAGCCGATAGTTCCTGATGCAGATTATAAGCTGTTTTTTTCTGGCAGCAAGCTTGTCGGTTCCGGCAAAGGCTCTTTTGAATTTAATATTTATTATAATGATTTTATTGTTGGAAGATATAGTATAAATCCAAGCTTTAATGCTGAAACACAATATGATTTTGACAGACTGAAGAGGTTTGCGGAGCAAGTTAATACTTTGGCTAGTTTGAATGGAGAGAATGCGAGAGAAGGGGTTGCTGGTGTGCTGTTTCAATTTAATGGCGAGAATCCTCTTTTGCTGCATTGGAGCGCGCAGGCTTGTTTGCCAGGCGATGTTGAAGAGCTTTTCTGGGATATGGCTGAAAAGTTCCAGGATTGTGCTGATACTCCTATTGGTGATGCAGATGTTTTGAGCTGAACATGCGATTTAACTCAGGGAGATATAAAAGGGCTTCTTGGTGAAGATTATAAAATCGTTTTTGAGCAAAGCGGTAAACGTATTAAGTCGAGTTTGGTTAGCAAAGGCGATAACAAAGCTATTTTAGATTATTCTTTTAGTGGGGGGGTTGAGTTGTATCAACAAGATGCTGGGAAAGAATTTTCTTTTGATACTTTAAATAAAGTTGATGTTTTTGTTATTGAAGGCAACAATTTAATTAGCCCATCAAGAAGCTTGCTAAGGCACAAGCTGTTCGATCAGAAAAATATTGTGGCTTTTGTTCCGGATAGCTCCAGAAATGGCGCTTACAACGGCTTAAGCAAGTGCGAGCAGCCTGAGAAAAAGAAGTTCAGGCTTTGCGCTGCTGCCGGGAGCGTGCCTGGTTATAATGATAAAACAAAGAAGGTTGAGGATAAAAGAGTGGAGTTTAAGGTTGCGGTTGAGGTTGGGGAAAGAAATGTTCAGTGATGTTGGTTGGTTTGTTTGATTCTTTTATTTTTCTAATGATTTGTGTCTTTGTTCTTGTTGTGTTATTTTGGCATTTTGTCTAGTCGTTTTGCAGTTGGTATATGTCTTGTGCCATAATTCTCTCCTATTTTTGTTATTTTTCCACTGCTTGTGTCGAAAAAATAAAAGTCAGTCCCTGTATATTTTCTGGGATCTCTTTTTGAACGCGGTCTTTCTTTTGAAAAATATACTTTATTATCTATGGTACCCATTAACATTGTTAGTGTATCCTCTGCTGTAAAAAAGACAGTCAGTTCTTTTATTTCAGCCAGAATTTTACCTTCCAAGTCTGCGAAAGATACTTTACCTTCTTTATCCCTAACTATCAATCTGCTGTCAGAGTACCAGCAATAATCTGCCAAGTGCGTATCTACTTTTGAAATTTCCTTTTTTTCTACATAAATTATAGCCGCTTTTATGTTTACTTCTGGGCCCATCCCATCGGCAACGAACACCACAGCATGTTCTTTATCTGGTGAGAATCTTGTGAAGTAAATGTGCGGATCTCTGTACTCTTTAAGAAGATCATCAGGATTTATTTCTGTTGTTTCAAGGCTTTTAGTGTCTATCATCTTTAGCCTTGGCGTTTCTAACCTTCTAAATGTAATCTCGTCTGTTTTTATCCACTCTTTATATCTATCTCTTTCCGTATCCGTGATTGGTTCGTATTTTTGCAGAATTAAGGCTAGCGTTCCGTCGTTGGATAAAGCGAGTTCATTCAACTCTCCAACAATAGTATAGCTTCCATCATGATTGTGTAATAAAAGTATATCATAAATGTGGCCTAAACTCGGGGTATTACTATTCGAAATAATACTACTTACATAGAAGAATGGCGTGCCTGTATAATTCGGTTCAATACCTCCTTCTCTGAAAATTCTACTTAGGGCAGTGTTGTCTGTCTTCAGTTCGTCTGTTTTTAGTTTGGTACCTTCTTTTATTTCAGCATCGTGCTTTGGCGCTTCTATGCTTTTGTTCCACAGCTCAAGCAATCCAGCGCCCATCTCAATATTTATTGGAACGAGATGCGAAGCTATTGTTTCGTAGTCGGTTGTTGCTGGAACAGCGTCAGCATTGTTTTCATTAACGTAACTTCCTTTTCTGAAACGTTCTTTTATAGCTTGGCGTATTGCTCTATCCGGTTCTGTTATTCTTCTTGCCATTTCAATAAAAGCAGAGTCTAAGCTCTTGGTTCTTCTTATCTCAAGTTTTCTTCCTCTTAGAATTTCTGCTATGCTCCTTTTCGCGCAGAATTCTTCATATCGGGAGCCAATTGAAACGAATTCACATTTGTCTGTGTCAAATTTTTCTTGTATTCTTGTTATTATGCTGCTGACAAATGCGTTGTTTGCTTCGTAAACGCCTAAAGGAGTGCACACTTCTCCATCATCTAAAGTAACTTTCCTTATTCGCGGGCCATGATCTATGAGCAGAACATGTTCTACAACAGAATCGTCTTGGAAAAGGTGCATCGCATGGTGAAGTATGTGGTAAGCTTTGGCTATTTCTTCTTCGGTTTTTGCTTTAGCATACGTTTCAACTGCAAGGTTCCACATTTCAGTTGCTCTTGTTAGGGCGTCTCTTGAGCCATCGTTTGTTAATTGTTTTCCTGTTTTTCTTTCTATTGCAGTTAGAACGTCACGCCATTTTTGTTCTGTTGGATAAACAAGCCCCCTCTTGCCTTCTTCGGCTGTTGGGTCAAAGAAATGATCCATTGTTACTGACACATCGGGAGCAAATCCAAGCGCGCAGCCTCCATCTTCGTCAACTGAACCCTGGACTGCTGCCAGAAGTATGTTGTTCTGTGTGAGATCTTTGTCTGTTTGAGTGCCTTTATTGTTTTGTCTGTATAGCTCTATAATTTCAAATGATAAGTCACGGTGGCATATTTTGCGGGCTTGTTTTGGCGTTATTGCAGTAACTTCTGCTGATTGGCCGTTTGGGACTGTTTCGTATGCGGGAGTCTGCGGGCCTTGGAAAGCCAAGAAAGCGAATGCTGCTGCAGCTAAGGCTGATTGGACAAATTTATTTTTGATTACATTTCCAACTATTTTTTCCAGCATGAGCTGTTTTTGATTTTTGTGTATATAAACTTTTCTTTTTTAGTCATCTTTTAATAGTAAATCGTTTTTGCTGAAATGTATTCTTAACCACCCAAAACTATTTAAACAAAAATTTTCCTTGCTGGAAGTGTGGTTGAGATATGATAACGGTGCCTGTTGAGCAGTTAAAAGAGAGGATTGTGCAGGAAGCGAAGCTTTCTGTGCAGGAAGTTGAAGCTAGAATAGGGAAAAAGATGGAGGAGCTTTCCGGACTGATTTCTGAGGAAGGAGCAGCGCATATTGTTGCCAATGAGCTTGGAGTGCAGATTTTTTCAGGGAGCAGCAAAGTAAATGTTGGGAGTTTGAGAGTGGGGATGCGAAATGTTGAAGCTATTGGGAAGGTGATTAGGAAGTATGGTGTTACGGAGTTTCAGACTGCGAGGGGAGCAGGAAAAGTTGGGAGTTTTGTTTTAGCGGATGAAACGGGAAGCATAAGAGTTGCTATGTGGAATGCGCAGGCAGATAATTTTTCAAAGTTTAATGAAGGAGATGTTGTTAAGATTGTTTCCGGATATGTGAAGGACAATAACGGTTCTCCTGAATTGCATATGAATGACAGAAGCAGCGTTGCTGTGAATCCTGAAGGTGTGAGTGTTGATGCTAAAGTTAATACTGCTGAGAGAAGAGCAGGTGCGTTAAGGAAGAGTATTGCTGAGCTAAAAGAAAATGAGGAGAATGCCGAGATTTTGGTTACTATAGTAGATGTGTTTGAGCCGAGGTATTTTACTGTTTGTGAAAAGTGCGGAAAAAGAGCAGTTGAAAGCAGCGGGAAGTATAACTGCAGCGTGCATGGGGATGTTGAGTCTGCGCTTTCTTATGTTGTTAATGCGGTTGGAGATGATGGAAGCGATACAATAAGAATTGTTTTTTGGAGGAATCAGGCTGAAAGATTGCTTGGGTTGAATTCTGATGAGATATTAAAGTTTAAGGATTATCCCGAGCAGTTTTCGGATGTAAAGCACAGATTGTTAGGGGAGATGGTGAGGCTGGTTGGAAGAGTAAATAAGAATACGATGTTTGACAGGCTGGAGTTTAATGCACAGCTTGTTTTTATGAATCCGGATCCTGCTGAAGAGATTAAGAGATTGGAGCAAGGTTAGTGAATGGGTTGATTCGGAAGCAAGTAATATATTAAATAAAATTAATAGATTTATCA
>CAYJSO010000089.1:0-4336 GCA_964372795.1 uncultured Methanosarcinales archaeon | reverse complement strand
TTCGTCAGCTACTGTAAAAGCAGTGTGCAATGGCAAATCCGGGCATAATTCAAGCAGTTTTTCGTTTGGAATTACTATTAAAGTGTCTACAACCTGCTCAAGCTTTTCCAAGCCAATTTGGGCGTTTTCCCAGCGTTTATGGCCTTCCATTGCAAAAGGCAGTGTTACAACGCCAACTGTTAGAGAGCCCATTTTTTTGGATAATTGAGCAACGATTGGAGCTGAACCTGTGCCAGTTCCGCCTCCTAAGCCGCATGTTACAAAAACCATATCAGAATCTTCAATAGCTTTCTTAATTTCCATTTCCTGCTCTTTTGCAGCGTCTTCCCCTAACTTTGGATTTGAGCCAGCGCCCAAGCCGCGAGTTGTTTCTCTGCCTATCAAAATTTTTTTATCTGAGGTTGTGTAAAGCAGATCTTGGGCATCTGTGTTGATCGCAATTGTTTCAGCGCCTTTAACACCGACTTCTGTTATTCTGTTGATTGTGTTGTTGCCGCCACCGCCGCAGCCAACGACTTTAATTCTTGTTTTTTGCTGAGCTAGAAGAGCTTCAAGTTCTGCATCAATGTCTGTATGTCTTCTAGGGGACATTTCTTTTAAAGTAATGCCGTCGTTTGTTGCTTCTCTTGCCAATGGCCTAGTCATCGGTCTTGGAGTCTGCTCGATAGAAATCTGTGACGCAGAAAAATTCTCATTTGCTGTAGCGTATTCCACCTCAATCACCTATTTATTAACGACTTTTGTTTAATAGCTTCAAGAACAGCTTATATATAAAGATTTTTACTCTGGCGTAGTATTATTGGAGTATATGTGTTTCTGGGATTATTTTCGGTTTTATTGAGTTTTTGTAGTTATTTTGCTTTTTTATTAAGAAATTTTCTGTATTTTTATTAAAGTTTTAATTTTTATGACTAACTTTTAATTAAGCGTCGCGTAAATCGAAAGTTATACTAACTCGGTAGGAGCTAGTCACGCTTCGCGTCGACACGTACCTGCTCCGCAGTCTATGCTTTTTGTTCTTTTTCTTTCTTAGCTTTGGTTTTTGGTTTTTCTTCTGCTGTTTTTTCTAGAATTTCTTTCTGTTCTTCCTTTTTGAAAGAAATTTCTTTTATGTTTGTAATTTCTTTTAGTTTTTTCGCCAGTTCGTTTGTTATTTGTTCAGGCAGCTCGTGCTGCGTTGTTATGGTTGCTTTTTCACTTTCTACTTTTACATCAAATTTAATTGGTAGAGTAAGTTCCAAGAAACTTTTTATCTGTTCTTCTGTGTCTGTTACTTTTCTTTTTATTGTAACTTCGTATATGATTTCTTTTCCTGATAATGGGTGGTTGAAGTCAACTAGAACTCTGCCACCGCTAACTCTTAGGATTGTTGTGTTTTCTCCATCTATGTTTAACTGCAAGCCGGGCTGGGGCATTATGTTTTGCTTTTGAAAGGTTTTTAACGGCACTAAGCGGATTAACTTGGCATCTTTTTTACCGAATGCCTGCTCTGGTTTTAGTGTTATTGTGAATGTGCTGTTTTCTTCTTTTCCTATTAAAGTTTGATCCAAGCCGGGAACAAGCTGTTTTTCCCCTACACAGACAATAATCGGCTTGTATTTTGCTTTTTCGCTGTAAACGTTGTTCTTTTTTGCTGTTTCTTCGCTTGTTGTGTCAAAGATAAAGCCGTTTTCAAGCTTTCCAGTATATTCTATTTCAACAAAATCATGTTCTTTAATTGCCATTTTTGGCTTTGAGAATAGAGGCATTATAAAAGTCTTTTCTTTTTTAGAAAGCTAATGATTTGGTTTACTGTTTGTTGCTGGGTGTTGTTTGTTGTATCAATTAATAAGTCAAAGTTGGATTTGTTTGTGAAATCTGAGCTTTTGCCGTAGTATTTTCTGTATCTTGCGAGATCGTGTTTAACGCGATTTTTAATTGCTTTTTGGAGTTCTTTTACTGATTTGTATTTCGGCTCGTCTTTTCTTTGCTTTGTAGGAGCTTTGAAGATGCGTTTTGCTCCAACTTCCTCGTCAACGTCCATGTATATTTTGATTGATTTTGGAATGAAGAACCAGCCTAAACGCGATTCCAAGACAAAATTATCTTCTTTTTTTGCCAGCTTTGCTTGGTATTCATCAACCTTCTTGTCTGTCCATGCTTCTTTCATGCCGAGCTCGTTTAGCTGGTCAATAGTCATGCCTCTGTCTGTTGCAAATTTGCCGCGCACATCGCCCATTGAATAGAATTTGAATTTCAGTTTTTTTGCTAATAGTTTTGCTGCTGTTGTTTTGCCTGCGCCTGGTGTGCCGGAGATTGTAATTATCATTTGTAGAAGTAAAAGTTTGAAGGGTTTAAAAAGGTATTTAAAGCAATTATTAGAAAGCTTTAAAAATACACTTTATTTTTTTGCTTTAATGAGCGATCCAATAGCGACTGTTTTGCGGGGAATTGTAAAGGATTCTGATTATGGGTATTTGATAGATCATGTTGTTGTTTATGGTTCTAGGGCAAGAGGTGATCATAGGGCGGGTAGCGATGTAGATTTTGCTGTTTTTCTGTTCGATGATGTGAGATATTATCCTACGCTTAGTGATGAAGGGCTGCCTTTTGGAATGGCTGGTCGGTTGGGTGAGATTGCTGAGCGCTTTGGCGATGGAATGAAGTTTCAGTTTGCTTTGTATTATGTAGATGATTTAGTGGAAGCTTTGAGGAGGTTTTTCTACGAGGAACCGATTGTTGATCCAAGATCAAGGAAGCCTGAAGATTGTTTGATAAATATTGTGCAGCATGGTGTTGTTGTTTACTCTAAGATGCTTAATGAAGAGCTTGAAGACAGGCTTGCTGCTGCTTAATTCTATAGTTAAATTGCTTCTATTCCCACAATTTTAAAGCTTCCTCTTCCATAAAATGCAGCTTGCCAGGCACTATGAGGCATTGCGGGGATTTTTTGAATTTTATTGTTGTTAATTCTTTCAAGGTTTTGTATTTTATCTCTGGTTCGTCTGAGCCTAAAGCAGAGCAAGCAACTGCTTTTGTGTTTTCATCTAAACCATTTTTAATTAAATAATCTGCTGCTTCGTTTATTGTAAGGAATTTTTTGTTGTCTGGATCTAAATCCAGCAGGAAAAGTGTGTGCAAGTTCTGCTGCTGGTTTGCTTTTAATGTTTCAATTGGACTTTTTACGTTTTCTCTGTGAAATGGAATTGAAGTTGTTTTTCCGAATTTGTAGAGCTCCAAGCCGGTTATGCCGACTGCTGTTAATATGGATGCGTTGTGGAGCACTTTTACTGCTATGTTTTGTTTTTTTGCCCTGAGCATTAAGTCGATGTGTGTTGTTGCTGAGAAGACATCGCCTATTACTAAAAAGGCAGTTTCTTTTGTTTTTGCATCTCTCAAGATTGTTTGTTCTGCTTGTTTTTCTATTAGTTCTCGGTTAGCTGGGATAATTTTTTTACCGTAGAATTTTTCTAAGTCTTTTATTGAGCAGTTTAAGGTTGAAGTGTAGTTTTCTAAGTAAACAACGTCACATTTCTTGACTATCTCAAGACCTTTTATGCTGATGTCTTTTTCGTCATTTAAGCCGATGCCGATTAAGTAAAGCGTCATAACGCAGAAGTTAAGCAGGGGATTTATAAAATTTGGGGATTTTTTTCAATTAAAAATAAAAAATACCCTGGGTCCCGTTTACTGCAATTAGAGTCGTTGGGACCAGCAGGGCAAAAGCACATCTTGCCTTATTGGGGGTGGTTTCAGAGAATTTCTGAGGCAAGATTGTGAAATTACTGAGCATGAGAGCTGCCTAAACCAGCTCGAAGCCTAGCTCTCTGCTGAAAGCTCTTGCTTGCGCGCTTGGTTTGCGGTGGTCGACTTTGCCCAAGATCCAGGGCGAGTTAACACCGGTTACAATTGTCATTACTGTCACTTTGCCTTTCATGTCATCGCTTACACGAGCTCCCCAGATAACATTTGCATCTTCGTCCAGGGTTTCTGTTACCAGCTCTCCAACGCGGTTAACTTCATCAAGTGTCATGTCCGGGCCGCCTGTAACGTGTATCAAAGCGCCTGTTGCACCTTCGTAGTTGATGTCAAGCAATGGGTTGCTTAGTGCTCCCTTTACAGCTTCATCCACTCTGTTGTTTGTGTCTGAGCTGCCAACTCCTATAGCAGCGACGCCACCATTTGTCATGATTGCGCGCACATCAGCATAATCCAGGTTGACTAAGCTTGGGATTGCGATTGTTTCTACAATTCCACGGATCATGGTTGAGACTAATTCATTTGCAACTGCAAATGCCTGTTGCACTGGTAAGTTACCAGCAATCTGAACTAATCTATTGTTGTCAATTACTATGAC
>CAYJSO010000088.1:912-4390 GCA_964372795.1 uncultured Methanosarcinales archaeon | reverse complement strand
GCAAACGCTTTTCAATTATTGGAGCACCAATCTGGACTTCTTGTTCTGTAATTATTTCAAGCATTCCAGATGAGCCTGTTGCGCCATGTATTCCATCTGCGCCTGTTTTTCCGCCTACTAAAACAACTAAATCGCCTGGCTGAGCTTGCTTTACGTGAGTTGGTTTTTCATTAATGTAGCGAGGCATTATTCCGAAGGTGCCGCAGTAGACTAATGCTCTTAGTGCGAAGCTGTCATCAAAAACAACTGCGCCGTTAACAGTTGGAATTCCAATTTTGTTGCCATAGTCTTTAACACCTTTTACAACGCCTTTTAACAAGCGAGCAGGATGGAAGACTTCTGGCGGAATTTTATGGCTTGGAGTGTTTGGATAGCCAACGCAGAAAACATCTGAGCTTGCGATTGGTTTTGCTCCCAAGCCAACGCCCATTATGTCGCGGATGACGCCGCCTATGCCTGTGTTTGCACCGCCAAAAGGCTCTATGTTACTAGGATGGTTGTGTGTTTCTACTTTTGCTGCGAATGCCGTTTCTTTGTCAAATATTACAACACCAGCATTATCTTCAAATACAGAAAGCAAAGGATCGGTTTTGCCCTGCAAAATCCATCTTGCTTGAATTTTTTCTGTAGAGCCTGCAATTAATGTTTTTAGAATGCTGTTGATAGTAAATATAATGTCGCCTTCTCTATATTCTATTTTTGCGTTGAAAATCTTATGCTTGCAGTGTTCGCTCCATGTTTGCGCAAGCGATTCAATTTCAACATCTGTAGGTTTTTCTGCTAAGCCAACTTTTTTTCTTTCTTCTATAACTTCTGACTTTGCAAAATAATCGCGGATTGTTTTGATTTCTTGTAATGAAACTGCGCCTGCTAGATTTCTTGATTTGAGTAATGATAATAAACCAGTATCGTCTAAATTTAAATTAATGTATTTCGATGGTTTTGATTTAATTTCTGTAACTACCGGGAGTTCCATTAAAGGACTTATAGAAAAATCGCCTGATGCTGCCGCCTCATCTTCAAAAGCTTGGAGACTTGTTATCTTCCACCGTTGGATTAAGGGGTTCGCCAGACCATTAACAAGCAATTCAACTTGCTCATGTGTTAAGTCTCCTTTAATTAGAAAAGCACGAGAAGAAAAAAATTGTCCCCGTATTGGTCTTTTCAGAGCATCCTGTGCTGCCTCTCTTGCAGTTTCACCAACATTATCAGTCACGCCAGGTTTAAAACCAATGTGGACATAGTAGTCCCATTCTTCACTTACCCAATCCTCGGAAGGAAAAAATTCCTGTGACTTACCATCAAAAAGGTTATCAAATATTGGGTCTTGTTCTTCGTCCTCAATTGGTTCTGTCGTTTCAAGAACGTCTATAGTACGAACCTTTTTTACCGGAAGTCTTAATTCACTAGCAAGAGATTTAACTGTTTCACCATTCGGGTCTTTAAAACCTTCACGGACTGCAAATTCAAAGCTGTCTGTAGCAGATACCACCAACAAAAACAGAACGCAGGCATTATTTATAGGTTTCTATTCTGGAGTAGGTAATGTGTTTTTACTTAATTTTAAAATTCAGTGCTGTACATGGCAGAGATATTTCCGACGATAATTTAATAGAAAGATTTATAAACTAAATTAATTTTCAGGAAAGATAGTAAAGGGGTATTATGCTCCATAAAGGGGGTTAATCAAAATGGCTGAAAAAGTTGCAAAAGTAGGTGTAAGAAAGCAAGAAGGCTGGCTGTATTTTGTTGACGGCAGAGGAGATGTTTCTCGCGCGAAGATGAGCAGAGCCGGAAGAAAGAAAGGACACACAAGAATTGAGAAGGTTGCTAAAGTTGGCGTCAAGAAGCAGAAAGGATACCTGTATTTCGTTGACAAGAGAGGAGATGTGTCCAGAGCGAAGATGGCTCGCGGAAGGAAGAGAAGGAGATAAGTTTTATTTTTTTATTTTAATAGATTTCTTTTAGCATTATTTTAAATTTTTATTTAATCGGGGGGAATGTTTTTTGAAAAATGAGAGAAAATAAATTAAATGAATTAGATGCAAAGGAATGGCTGAAGTTTACAAAAAGCTGGTTTGTTCACAATCCTAAGCCGAGAAGCAAAAAGGAGAAACTGCATCCTGCAAAGTTTCCTGAAGATTTGGTTGCAAATTTTATTTCGTTTTTTACGAAAAGAAAAGAAGTTGTTTTGGATCCGTTTGCCGGGACTGGAAGCACGCTTGTTGCATGCGATATGACTGAAAGGAAAGGGGTTGGAGTTGAGCTGATTAAGAAATATTTTGATATAGCTAAGACAAGAACGAAACAAAAATTGATTTTAGGGAATGCTTTGGAAATTGATAAATTGGTTAGTGAGAAAGTTGATTTTGTGATTACTTCTCCGCCGTATGGGCCGATGCTGAATAAGAAAGGGCTGGCGCAGGATAAAAGGAAGATGAATAAATTAGATACGAAGTACAGCGATGATGTTAGGGATTTGGGGAATATTGAAGATTATGATAAATTTATTGAAAACATGGCGATGGTTTTTAAAAAAATAAAAAATATATTAAAAAAGGACAGATATTTAGTTATTATAATACAGAACTACAGGGATGGAAAAGCTTATAGAACGCTGGCGTGGGATGTTGCGAAAGCTCTGCAGAATGATTTTACTCTGGCTGGCGAGAGGCTGTGGCTGCAGGACAATAAAACACTGTATCCGTACGGAATGAGTTACAGTTATGTGCCGAATGTGCACCACCATTATTGTTTGGTGTTTAGGAATGGATAAAGTAAAATGAAGAAATATGACTGGCTGTGGATTATTGTCTTCTCGAATGCCCCCACACTTCGTAAAAGAACTTCTTATACGAATTAGCAACTGCTTTTGAGCGGATTAAAACTGCCGAAAAAGAGCCCTCGCTCCAGACGACTGTTGCAATAGTATCATGAAATATTGAAATGCCGTTAAGTATGGGATAAGAAACATAGCGAACTTTAAGGCGGCCTTTCTTGACACGCGGAGCGAAAAATGGCTTCATGTCTTTCGGAGCAATTCCTTTGACAATCAGCTTTTTCTCAATTCGCTTTAAATCGTATTTTTCGAAGAATTTCTGGATTTGCTCATCAAAACCCTCTCTTTTGAGCGCGAAAAAAAGATATTCCTGCTTGGGCTTTGCGTCTTTTAGGATGTCAAGAAGCATCCCTAACACGGCTTTTGTTCCTTCATATACTTCAGCTTCAAATTTCTCCTCCGCTTTCTTCTGCTTTACCAGCAGCTGCGGAAGGATTTCATGAAAACGCTTTTTTCTTTCGTCCAGCAAGCTTAGGATTGTGTGCGGATCGGTTGCTTGGTAATATTTTATTTTGCCTTTTGTTATCCAGCTTATCAAGCCTTTTTCCTTCAAACTTTGCAGGCTGTTGTAGACAACAGAGCTCTGCAGCCTAGACTTTTTTATTAAAGGGCCTGTTTTTGTCTGTCCAAGTTCTAGCA
>CAYJSO010000088.1:0-902 GCA_964372795.1 uncultured Methanosarcinales archaeon | reverse complement strand
AGAGCAAGGTAAGTTTTTGTTTCTGCTTTTGTAAAGCCAAGCTCTTCAAGCACGGTTTCGCTTACTACCATTACTCTCTTAAAACGGAGAGTGAATATTTAAATGTTTCGGCTGTAGTTTGTTTCATTATTGAAAATAAATAACAATGGAGATAATAAAAATGACAGATGTAATATCGGATATAAAGGGAACATTAACGTACTTTGATAAGCAGATAAAAGCTGAGATAGACCTTTATATATCAAACATTGCTTTGGCGATGACCGCCACAGGGGATCTACGTGAGCTTGATGAAGAAAAAATAGAAATTCTAAAGGCAAATCGAGACAGATTGTTAACTGATAAGCAATTTAGAAAAGAAAATGCTTCCCTAATTAATAAATTTGCGGAAGATGGTTACACGACTGGTGAGCTAAATCTTGGTAGTTTCCTGAGAGAATGTGTTGAAGACTTTTTCAAGCAGGTTCGTTCTGATGGTGGCAAAATCGTATTAGTTGGCTTAGCACAGCCTTCTACAACAATTGCTTCATTGAGAACGGCAGGCTTGGATCGATACGTTAATGCCGTTTATCAGTCTGGTGAAGTTGGGAGCAAAGCAGACGGAACTGCGTTTAGAACTATTGCAGAAAAAGAAGGGTTAGATTTGAGCAGATGCATCTGCATAGACGATAAAATTGAGCAAGTTGAAGGTGCGTTGAAAGTAGGCGTTGGATTAGGAGTAGTTATGTTTGATGGTATCTGCGCAATGCCTGGCAGCTTGATAGGACAATACGGATCTAGATTGGCATTAGCACGCGACTTTAACCAGGTAAAAACGCTCTATGAAAAAAGAAAATGAAAACTATCAACTGGAAATGGCAAATGAAAAAGATATCAACGGTTTTGCCAAGAAGTTTGAATGA
>CAYJSO010000087.1:0-4438 GCA_964372795.1 uncultured Methanosarcinales archaeon | reverse complement strand
CTCTAGCTGGATCATTCAAGCTTCCACAAGCAAAAAAACAAGCAGCTTATTCACAAGTTTTTTCTTATCTCGGAAACCAAAATAATCCACCAGATATGATTATTAAAAATAGCGATGCTTTTGAAATAAAGAAAATAGAAAGCTTTACTGCCGCCCTAGCGTTAAATAGCTCTCCACCGAAAGATCGGCTTAGGTCAGAAGATATACGTATAACGGATGCCTGTAGAAAATGTGAGCCATTGGCTTGGAAAGAAAAAGACTTATTTTATGTTGTTGGCAACGCGAAAGGTGGCGTAGTAAGGTCATTATTTTTTATACACGGCACTTGTTATGCGGCAGACCATAAGGTTTACGATAAAGTGCACGAGCCAATAAAAACAAAAATTAACTCGGTGCTGGATTCTTTAGGTTTGGAAAAGGGAGAAACAGTAGAGCTTGGAAAAGTTAGGAAAGTTGACCCACTTGGAATAACTGAATTGAGAATAAGAGGGATGTGGAGCATTGAAAATCCGCTTAGCGTTTTTGAAGATTTATGCGCAATAGAAGATGAAAGCAAATTTCACTTATTTGCATTAATAAGAAAAGAAAAATATCTTTCTTTTCCTAAAAACGATATAAAAGAATTAGAAGCAAACAAACTTATTACTGTAAAGGATGTAAAAATTAGGGATCCAAACAATCCAGCTAAGCTAGTAGAGTCAAAACTGATTATTTACAGGCAAAAATGAAAATAGCATCATTTTTTTCAGGAGCAGGCGGACTAGACCTCGGCTTTACAAATGCTGGGTTTGAAGTAGCTTTTGCTAATGATAATTGGGATGGCTGTTGGGAAACATTTGAAAAGAACCACGGAATAAAAATAAACAAAAAATCAATCACGCACATCTCTCCAGAAGAAATACCTGAAGTTATCGGGTTTGTTGGAGGTCCGCCATGCCAAAGCTGGAGCCTGGCTGGAGCAATGAGGGGAATTAATGACTCCCGTGGAAAACTATTTTATGATTATGTTAATCTAATTAAAGCAAAGCAGCCATTATTTTTTCTCGCTGAAAATGTAGCAGGAATATTATCTCCTAAGCATCGCCCAGAATTTATGAAAATTGTAAATGCTTTTCTGGAAATAGGCTATAATGTTACTTTTAAATTGTTGGATGCGCAAGATTATGGCGTCCCTCAAGAAAGAAAAAGAGTTATTATCGTTGGCTACCATAAAAAGATGGGCAAAACATTTTCATTTCCTCAGCCGCTTAGCAAAAAGCTAACTTTGCGAGATGCCATTTCTGATTTGCCTGAGCCGCTTGCTGCAAGCCACAAAAATAAGACCAACGGGGACAAAATTAAAATTGCAAACCACGAGTATATGAATGGGGGCTTCTCAACAATTTATATGTCTAGAAACCGAGTGCGCGGGTGGGACGAGCAGTCATTTACAATACAGGCAGGAGGCAGGCACGCGCCATGCCATCCACAAGCCCCAAAAATGAAGTTTATTGAACAAGATAAAAGAGAATTTGTAAATGGGAAAGAGAATCTATATAGAAGGCTCTCCGTAAGAGAATGTGCAAGAATTCAAACTTTCCCAGATGATTTTATATTTTATTACAATGATGTGGCTGACGGCTATAAGATGATAGGAAATGCTGTCCCGGTGAAATTTGCTGAAGCTCTTGCAGTTAAAATTATAAAAGATATAAGAATAGCCATAGGTGGACAATGCCAGACAAATTTAGCCGTAAAACAAGAAGCGCAATTATGTCTAGGATAAAGTCTAAAAATACCTCTCTAGAAACTAATTTTAGAAAGCTTCTTTGGAAGAATGGGTTAGGGCGTTACCGAATTCATTACAGCTTACCGGGAAAGCCAGATATTGTTTACGTTTCAAAAAAAGTCGTAATATTTCTGGATGGTGATTTCTGGCATGGCTATAATTGGAAAAAGCTTGGTAAGATTCCGCCAAAAGCATATTGGCAGGCAAAGATTCATAAAAATATTGAGAGAGCACAAAAGTATAACCGAGCGTTAAAGAAGGATGGATGGAAAGTATTGCGGTTTTGGGAACATGAAGTTAAACGAGATTCACAGAAATGCATCAAAAAGGTTAAAAACGCATTAGGTAATTGATACAAAATGCATTACAAATTTAGCCCATCATCATTAAGCCTATTGAAAGACTGCCCCAGATGTTTCTGGCTGCAGGTCAACAAAGGAATAAAACGACCAGATTCCATTTTTCCAAGCCTACCCTCTGGTATGGATAAAGTTCTAAAAGAGCATTTTGATTATTTTCGCAGGGAAGGAAAGATGCCACCAGAATTAGACTTGGACGGTGTTCAGCTGTTCAATGATGGAGAACTTCTCAAAGTCTGGCAGAATAGCCGCAAAGGAATTCAGTGGACGGATGAGAATGGTAACTTGCTGAAAGGAGCCGTTGATATTTTGCTTCAAAAAGGAAAGAAGCTGATTGTGCTTGATTTCAAGACGCGAGGCTTTCCGGTAAAAGAAGACACTCATTTACACTATAAAGATCAGCTGGATATTTACAATTTTCTGCTACGTAAAAATGGCTATGCCACAGAGGATTATTCTTACTTGCTATTCTACCATCCGCAGAAAGTACACACCAATGGTGATGTGGATTTTCATAAGCATTTGGTCAAGATGGATGTTTCTATAAAAAATGCAGAAAAAGTTTTCAATCATGCTGTAGCTGTTTTGGGAGGAGAGATGCCTAAAGTGGCGGAAGAGTGTGGTTTTTGTAAGTGGATTGTCAAGAACACTTCAACATAGCCAAGCTTTAGTACATATTCTTTAATAATCTTTATAAAGGATAGTGTTCTCTGACTCTCAAAAAGGTGATAGAGGCTGAAGCGGCTGATGAAATCATCTTTAGCTGTTTCTTGTTTCTATCACTCTGCGGAGGAATAGAATGTCATTTACAAGAAATTTAGATTTTTTCACGATTGAAGGGGAGCCGGACTTCCCTACGATTATTGACACGATAAATAAACTGCCCAGGGATGATAGTACCGACGGCAGAATTCTTACTGGTGAGGGATATGCTATCGCACTTACCGATTTTAAGAATACAAGTGATTCCTGTGAAGGAATTATAGTTAGACTTAGAACCAATGATCTCCCAGTAAAAGGCGATTTATTCAGAAACGTGTTTTCCGATATCCCGCTGGGTGCTAATGAGGGTCTTGCTGAGATGACTTTCTTTTTTTACTCTAAATATTTGAATGTGTTATGTTTACTCTCAGCAAAAAATGGCGTGAAATACGGCACATTTATGCATTACATCACAGAAAAGGGACCGGAGAATAACCGATTCTTGCTTAATTTGCTGCTTTCGATAGATGCGCTTCAAATCTTCAGGAAATTTCGCAGCATTACTTCAATTAAAGCACAAATAAAGATAAGCAACGATTCATCCCCAGCTTCTGAGGAAGTTAAAAAATTGCCATTGGGTATTGCGCTTGATGAAACCAAAAGGTCAGGTGCTGCGCGCTTAATCGTCGAACTTTATAATAAAAAACGTAATGGCGGCTTGGCAGTTGCCACAGCAAAAAAAGTTGGAGACGCATTTAGAAAACTGGCAGGTTATGCCGAAGTAGAACATTTAGTAGTAAAAGGCAGTGAAAGTCCTGAATTCTCCGACCATATAATTGACCTAATATCACAGCGGTTCAAATTACCGGTTTCTCTTGGGGAAAGTGGCGGCAGACATCTCAATTTTCAAGAGTGTCAAGTTGCAGTAAGAAAGAAAATTAATGCGAATGAGGATTTAATAAAACAGCTGTTGGGTTAAAATGAACAGAAGAACGCTTGATAAATGTTGGGTTTGGATCGGTCTGCTGATAGGGTTGCTACCGGCACTAGGCTATGCTCAAAAACCGGAAATTGGACTAGAAGTTCTTTCGATTTTTTTTGGAGGGCTTCTCGCAATTGCAAGCATCCTGCCCAGCGTACAAAATTATGAAAAGATAAAATTCATTAAAGAGTCAGGTCATATGAAAGATTTACTTCAATACATACATCTTTCATTGATTTTATCTTTTATCCTGATTGTCTCAGAGTTTCTCTTTCAGATATTAATCCTAAATATTTCTAGCAGAATGTTGTTAATTATAGATTCTATATATTTGGCACTATGGGGCGTTTTCTTTCTATCCCTGCTTAGGCTTGTTGTTCTAGTGATAAAGATAGTAAATAATGATTAGTACGTTCCCGATTCCCCCACTGTCATCCATTAGAAAAAATTTTGTTTAGCATCTGTTAGAAGAAGTTTCAATTTCTTAGTCGTTTTCGTTCTCAGCTAAACGAAGGCAACCCCGTAAAGAAGTTGAGGCTCGCTTTTATCGTCCAAAAAATAGCGCAAAAATTTCACTTAATAGTGTTATGTTCCCCTGAACTTGAGAAGGGTCGAGCACCTACTGGA
>CAYJSO010000086.1:0-4551 GCA_964372795.1 uncultured Methanosarcinales archaeon | reverse complement strand
GGCTTAGAAATTTTCTGGTAAAATGATAAATCGGAGAATAAATTGAAATATGATATAATTCAATGAAATTTTTATATTGCATTATTTTGTTCCAAACTTTATAGAAATCATAAACCTCTCTTACCATCACCGCAAAACCTACATCCCATCTACCATCTATTGTTAGTAATATTGTGACTTCATTTAGATCTGTTAAAAATGACAGAATCTCTTCTTTTTTTATAGTCGTTAAACTTTGAAATCTTAAATAAACACGATAAGTCGTAAAACCTAATCTGGAAGTGTCTATAATTGCGTGGTAGCCCTCAATAATTTTATTTTCCTCCAGCTTTTTTATTTTATAGCTAACTAATTGTTTAGAAATCTTTAGTTTTTTGGCTATTTCTGATAGGGAGATTCGCGCATTTTTCTCTAGTTCAAATATTATTTTTTGGTCTCGTAAATCAAGTCTCGGGGTGAATATAGCCATTATTTTATTACATATTCAATTATATTTATAAATCTTTTGATTTTGTCAAAAATTAGTCTCAAAAACTTTTATAATCTTATTCTAATATAATTGTGTAGTGGTAAAAATAGGAAAATACAGAATAATGTTAATAAACGCACCTAATGAAGTCCCTAAACAAAACTCTTCAAATTACGCCTGTTTTCCACATATTGGAATTGTTCAATTAGGAACGAGAATACAAAATGAATTTGGAAGTGGAGTAGAAGTTAAAATAGCAGATGGGGGCATTTCCAATACTTCAGAAATTGAAACCCAAATTGAAAGATATAAACCTAATTTAGTAGGTATTAGCGTTCTTACCCCTACCTACAGCGAAGGGTTAAAAATTGCCAGAAAGGCAAAAGATATTGAAGCAAGAGTAGTTCTTGGTGATGATCACGCGGGTTTTTTCCCTGAGCGGATTCTTAAAAACAGGCTATATGTTGATTACATTATTACGAATGATGTTGGAGAACAATCATTCTCAGAACTAATTAACGCTTTAATAAGAGACAAACCGCTTGAAGGGGTAACTTCATTAGTTTACAGAAAAAATGGGTTGACAGTAAGAAATCCGTCCAAAAGGCACTATTTAAAAGAACAAAATACAAGACCAGATTTAGAATTAATCACTGATTCTTTAGAAACTTACTGGAAAAATTACAATAGCATTTTTGGACATTTACATGAAAGACCTATCCGCACCATAACCATAAACAACGCGAGAGGCTGTGAAAATGGAGCTAAAAGGTGCACGTATTGTAGTATTTCAGATTTGGTCATTAACACAGGAAAACCTGAAGAGTTTTGGGCAACTGTTAGAGAATATAACAATAGGTATGGAATAAATCTGTTCTTCGAAGTTTTTGATAGCATCACTGCAAATCCAAGGTATATTAATTCTTTAATTGAAAGTATGCCGGAAGATATTGAAGAAAAAATCAAAAGTAGAGAAATTGAATTTATGGTTTATGCCAGAGCACTTGGATTAACTAAACAAAATACCGTATCCAAATTGAAAAGAATAGGTGTAACAAGGGTAAATATAGGCTTAGATTCAGGAGCTACAGAAATGCTTGAAGCATTAAGGAAAAACAAAACCGTTGAAGAAACTAACTTTGAGGCCGTCCGATTATTAAATCAAGTGGGAATTTCTGTTCATGGATCGTATATTGCCGGAAATCCCGGGGAAACAAAAGAAAGTTTAGAAAAAACAGTGGAGCATATAAGGAAAATATTGTCAGAAGTCAGGTTTTCATCGATTGAATTTTCAAGGTTTATTCCACTTCCGAATAGTCCTGCTTGGGACATGATGGTGAATTATAAAAACCCACAATTTTATCAAAATAGCAGGGAGATTGATGAAGAACTTCAAAGACTCGGGATTGAAATAAGTCTGCAAGAGAGAGAAAGAATTAGTGAAAAATATAGGGATAACGACTTGTTGGATATAAACGAGCTCGCAAGTGACTGGTTTGTGCATTTTACACATATAGATGAAGAATGGGCATTAAGCAAAATTAGAGAGATTGATAATTTGTTGGACTTACATAAAGTAAGAACAGGAAAGAATGTCGGATAAAAGCCAGAGCCCCGTTAATAAAGAAGAACTTGTCCCCTTCGTTAGCCCCTGAAATTATTGGATAGAACATGTATTAAGCGTAGTTTTATTACGCTTAATGCTGGATTTCAGTGCAAAGCTCTTGCATCAATTAAAAGCAGGTTTTCTGTTGTTTAAAGAAACCATCATTAATACTATTATGCAGCGATAACAAAGTTATATATATTCTCTTTCAGGCATTTGTTTTTATGGCTTCACGCTCATTTTTGTCATTTGGCTCCAAACCCTCTGCTGAAGAGAAGAAAGTTCAGGAGCTTAAGAGGCTGGATTCCCTGACTTTTGAATCGCGTAAAGAGCTTGCTTCTGTTAAGAATGAGCTTGAGCGCGCTTATTCTGGTCTGAAAAAACTAAAGGACGATGCTAAAAAGCAGTCATTGGCGCTAAAGGCGCTTGGCAATGAAGCAGGAAAGCGTTTGAAGACAATTGAGTTAAAAGAAGTTCAGCTGAAAGAGTTTGAGTATTCTATTTCAAAAAAAGAGTCTGCATTGCGCAGTGAAGAGCACCGCATTATTCAGCTTAAGTCAAGAGAAGGTTTTCTTCGCTCTGCAATTTCCACATTAGAGCGGGCTTTTGCTGAAAGAGCTTCTCTGCTTGATGAGCGCAAAAAAGCTGTTGCAAGACTTACTGGCGATATTTCTGCTCTTGTAAAAAAGCGGTCAGAGCTTCATTTTGTTGAATCTTCATTAAGGGAAACTTTAGCAAGGGAAAAAAATTTGCGCGAAAATCTTGTTAAGATGGAAAAGCGCGTTGCTGATGGAGCAGGTCTTGTTTCAAAACAGCGCGAAGAGGCAGAGAACTACAATCGTACGCTTGGTGAATTGCGTTCAAGGATTCAGCAAAATACTGCTGTCAACAAGCAAATTGAGTCTGAGATTGCTGAGGCTCAAAAGGCATTGTCAAGGTCTAGGCAAGAGCTTGTTCCTGCTCAAAAAGAGCTTGCTGTTGTCTTGTCTCAAAAAAAGGATTTTGATAACAAACGTTTTGAATTTGAAAAGCGTGAAAAGATTGTTTTGTCTGCAGAGGCAAGGCTTCAGCGCGTTCAGGAGCAGTTAAGTTCTTTGCGTGCTGAAGCAGAAGGTATTGAAAAAAACAAGCAGGAGCTGTATGCTCTTATTGAAGAAAAAAAGCATCTTGTTAACGAATTGGGAAATTCCATTTCTGAAAATTTTAAGTTTAGCAAAGAGGCCGGTGAAAACAGGGAAAAGATGAGAAAAACTGCGCAGGAGCTTCTTGCAGTCCAGAATGCTCATGAAAAGAAGATTAAGCTTTTTGAATCAAAAGAAAAAAGTTTTATTGCGAAAGAAACTACTATTGTTGAGCACGAAAAGTCATTAAAAGACGCAGCAAGGCTTTTGGCAGGCGCCAAGAATGAGTTTTTAGGAGATGTTAATGCAAGAAAGGCAGAGCTTCTTCTGCTTCAGCAGGAATGGGAAAAAAGACTGGAAGAGTTGAAGTCTGAAAAAAAGGAATTGCGGGTTGAAAAGCAGGATGTTCGTTCTTTGCTTGAAAGTGATATTTCTGCCTTAAAGGACAAGGAAGATGAGCTTTCAGAAACAGTTATTTTGCTTGAAAAGGACAAGGTCAGGCTTTCTGATGAGGAAAAAGCTCTTGTAAAAAAGATTTCCGAGTTTGAACGTGCAAAAAGGGGATTTGAGCGTGAAAAATCCATCTTGTCAGGCAAAGAAAAGCATATCAGTGATGGTGAGCGCATTCTGAAAAAAGGAATGGCTTTTGTTGAAAAGGGAAAAAAGACAATTGAAACTGAACAAGACAAGATTTACCGTTCAAGGAATTTGAAAAAAGTTCTTCCTGTTCTTGAGCACAGGTATCAGGAATTGAAAAAACTTGTATCAAAAGCTGAGGCAAGACTTGTTGGTGGTTTTGTTGAGCCTTCCCGGCTTGAATCTTTTAAAAAGCGTGAGAAAGAGCTTTCTGTGAGGGAAAAAGGGGTTGAGTTTGAACTGGGCAGGCTTATGGAACAAGAAAACAGTGTTGAACAGCTTGAGCAGAGAAAAGAAAAAGCGTTTTCAGAGTATCTTCACGAGGAAGTTGAAAGAGCAAAGCAGGGTGTTGCTGGCAGGGAGGTTGTTAATCCTGAAATTCACTCAATGCTTGATGACGCAAGAGAAAAGCTTATGCAGGGAGATGTTGATGAAGCAATACTCCTTGTTTCAGAAAGCGAGGTTCTTGTTGACAGGCTGCAAAATCAGGAACAAAAAAGAATGTTTTCTTATGACCTTAAGGACTTAAAAGCAAGCATCAAGCTTGCTATGTTAAAATAATTTTACGTGCTGATTATCACATTCTTTTCTTCTTTGAAAGTTTTTCCTAAAAAGTTTTCGGCAATCTGCATATTGGGTGTTGTGGGCATTGAAATAAGAGATACTTATAACAAGCTTTGCCTGCACAGACCCAATAATTGTATAAAGTTGTCTCCAAG
>CAYJSO010000085.1:0-4566 GCA_964372795.1 uncultured Methanosarcinales archaeon | reverse complement strand
TATAACACACTCTTTCCCTCACGACGCTCTTCCGATCTAGTCAACAACCAAACCTTTGCTTTCAAGAACTTTTTTTGCGATTTCAGGATCTTGGCCAGCTGTGTTTATGAAATCACTTATGACAACCACTCTGCCTTCAGGGATTGTTTCTCCTGCAAGAATTACCGCTTCTCCTATTCGCGAAACTGTTGATTTTGGCGATAAGGCATTCAGAAATCTCGTTGTTTCTTCAGGTGTCGCGTCCTTTAAGGCAAGAAAAGGAGCATCCTTGGCAAGAATTACAGTGTTTTTCTGCCCTAAAACCTTTTTTGCTTCTGCCACTTCCAGCGCAAACCTTGTTCTTATTCCTTCCTGTGTTTGCGAGCTTGCGCTTGCGTCCAGCACTATCACTGTGTTTGAAGCTGTTATGTCGTGCTGGTATTTTGTAACAGGCTCTGAAAAAGTAAGGCTTAACGCCAGCAATGCAAAAAGCTGGATAAGGAAAAGCCAGTCTTTTGTGAAATGCCTTAAAAAGCTTGAAAGCTTTCTTGTGCCTGTAGATTTTAGAAAGAACATCAGGCTTGGTATTTGCACCTGCTTTGGCCTTGGACGTATAAGGTAAAGTATTATCAGGGGAACTAATCCAAGCAAAGCCCACAATCCAGAGGGATTGCCAAAACTCACAGGACCTAGCGACAAAGCCATTTTTACCCCTTTTTTACAGCATAAACTTTATTCTGCTTTTAAATATGATGCCCACAAAGTCAAATACTTCAGCCAATACCAAGTCTTTTGGTATTCAACTCCAGTATCTTCTTAAAATCTTTATCTTCGGTAAGGAATATGTCGGCATTACCTGATAACGCTGATGCTGCGTGGAGCGCATCACGAGGGGCGATAGAATATTTTTGCAGGAGCTCGCATGCCTTCCATACAATCTGTTCATCAATAGTAACAAACCGCAGGCGCGGAGTTTTTAAGAGAGATTTTGCATAATCAATTGCTTGCGCTCTTGTGCAATATTTTCTCAGCGTCCATATGAATTCATCAAACACTAAAAGTGAAGAAATAGCGATTATTTTTCCTTTAACAACATCATCAAGAATATCTCTTGCTTTCTCTCCAAGTTCATCGCTGTTAATAAATGCTAAAACAAAAATACTTGTATCTATATAGAATTTCATACTCGTATGCCTGCACGCAGAAGTCTTTGCGAAATCTGCCCGTATTGCAGCTTGCTAATATTTATTTTTCCCCTATGCTTTATTTTCTGCGCAGCCTCTCGTGCCTTTGCCACAATATCTTCGGCAGATTTTTCCATTAGCACCCCTGCTTCTTTTTCAGTGAATACAATCTCACTGCCGGAAATTATGTTGAGTTTTTTTCTAAAAAATTGCGGAATTACAACCTGCCCTTTTGGACCTATTTTCATCTTTTCAAGTATAACCATTAGTAGTACAAAAGTATAACTTATATTTAAACTTTTCATTTGTTGCGGCTCTGTAGAAAAAGTTTGTAGGCGCAGCCTAACGGTTGCTTAGGTTATTAATTTTTGTCTAGATTTTCTACAGAGCTGCCCGCAAAGTCAAATAATTCAACCAATACCAAAACGGCAAAATTTTTATATACTCATCGCAATTAACAAAATAATATGAATCTCAAAAAATCATTCCTGCCAAAGAAGCTTTGGCTGCGAGGCGGAATTATCGGAGTCATTGTTTGCATTTTACTTTTTCCGTTCTACATGTTCATATACTTCCCTTTTGTCGATAAAATTTTTATGCAAGATACAGTAATTGGAGAATTAGTAATACACAGCACACCAGCATGGATAATGAATGTACCATTGGTGACAGGGCACTTCTTCCCGTTTCTCTCTAGTTTTATCGTTCCTTATGGTTTTTTATGCAAGTTCACAGAACCTCGTTGTGATTGGTTTATTTCAAAAAGTATTTTTGAGCTAGAGGCAGTTCCATCAGGAGCAGTTCCATGGACAATGGAAGGTATAACTGGTTATTGCATAAGACCATCAATGTCTCCTACTAATTCTTGTGCTAATCTGTCAGAAGTAGTAATCTTTGGGAGCTTCGCAGCCTTGTTGCTCGGAATATATTTTGTTATCGGTGCAGTAATTGGTGGATTCATACAAAAAAGAAAAGCAAAGTAAAATTTTGCCGTTTTTAACTCTTCGCCAGCCCCGGGGCGTTGCATTTTGGCTCGCTTCTTTTTCAGTGTTTACTGAAATGCTCGTCGCCACAAGATTAATAAAATCCGCCTCTTAACTGTATCTTATGAAGTACAATAAACTTGTTCGTGATAAAATTCCTGAAATTATTAAGAAGAAAAACGCAGTTCCAATTACGCATATTGCTTCTGATGAAGAATATTGGCAGAAATTAAAAGATAAACTTCAAGAAGAAATTGATGAATTTATGAAAGATGACAACGCAGAAGAATTAGCAGATATTCTTGAAATTATTTATGCAATATGCGACTTCAAAAAAATTGATAAAAACAAATTGGAACTGCTCAGAAAAAAGAAAGCTAAAGAAAGAGGCGGATTTAAAGATAAAATAATTCTTGATGAAACAAAATAGTGGCTGGCTCACAATTCACTCGGCTATCTCCTCGGGCTAACTCACAAGGGGCAAAACTTCTCTTAATCGCGATGTTAAGAGTAAAATTTTCAAAATCGCACAAATAACTAACCGTCATCAATTGTACATTCAAGCGATATCAGTTTTTCAGTTGGCTGAGCAAAGAAATCAACACACATTGATAACTCTTGAGCTCCAAATCTTAATTCTTGAGGCAATCGAACAAGAGGCGCAATTTTTGACTCACATAACTTTTCAAATTTAGCAATTCGATAAAAGTGAGGAGATTCTAATTCTTCCAATACTTTTAAACTTTCCTCCCCTGATAAACCGTCAATAATTGCTTTCAATTCTCTCTCACTTTTTGCATTGACAATATAAACTCTTGGCCAAAAAATCGCATTTGGATCTCTATTAATATTATGGACACCTTTAGTTGTAACCATTGGATAATCTGAATACTGTTTATTTCCTATTTTTTTTAAGGCTATTTTATCTATTGCACGCTGATATGAATCCATCAAATTATTATCAAATTGCACTCTTTGGCTTGACTCATCTGACAAAGATATCTTCTTGATTTTCCGAGGCGAGTCCGTATTTTCACGATAGGCACCATATCTGCTTAAAACATCAACAGCCTCTTGATTAGCAATTGTTTGAAATAGCACATAATTTGCATTTGGAGAATAGACTCTTTGAAAAGCTTCACGAACATCACCTTCCTTAAACTCCCATTGCTGATCATATCGGTGAGGTCTTTCCGTTCTTGGTACTTTTGTTAAACCGCTATTTTTACCACTCATCTGATTAATAGTATATAACAACTTTATAAATCTTTTGATTGTAACTATTATGGAATGGATAATAAAATTCATCCTCTAAATTGGACATATTGTCTGCCTTCGATTTTGGGAGTAGGTCATTTTTAGCTTAATGGCAGGGAAGATTTAGCAGAGGCTGTTTATTGCACCAGCGACAATATGCCAGTAACCTTGTCTATCTTGTCTGCCTTGTCTGGACCAATGCCAAGGCAGGTTGGCGTTCCGGGCTTAAGATGGGTGTGTCCTGCATCTGTTATCAGCGCTGAAACCAATCCTGCATCCTCTGCCCGGGATTTATACCTGTACAGCTCTTCCTTGTCTTTTACTCCAAGAATTATTTTTTTCATCCCCTGCTCCTGCCATTTCTTAATGTCATCCTTGTGGGATTTTAGCACTGCTGCAACAGAAGCGTGGCTTGCCTGCGCTGACATCTTGCCACGTGTCAGCTTTAAATCCTCCCGCACAAGAATCACCTGCTTGTATTCCATAACAACAGGAACACAAGAAGAATATTTAAAAGTATGCAGGCACATGATAAAAAACAAAGTATGGGACGGCTTCTATTGTTAGCAACGCCCTGAAAGAAAATTTTAGAGTCAGAAGTCGGCCGTCAAATTGACTGCAATTAATCCCATTCGTCTTGATCAATGATAAACTCATTGCCATCTGGATCTTGTATGACTGCATTCCAACCGCCCCATGATTGGTGAACAGGTTCATGAATAACTTTAACTCTTTTTCTTTTAACCTCATCGATGAATGCTTTGATATCATCAACTCCGATGATAGCTGAAACCCTAACGCCTGTTGGAATTTCCTGAAAACCAACCGGACGGTCTGGACTGTGTTTTTCTATCAAAAAATAAGCCTTTCCAAGTTTCATCTCGCAAAAATAAGGTGGTTTCAGCTCAACAAGTTCCATACCAAAAATGTCGGCGTACCATTTACTTGCTTTTTTAACATCATTAACTCCAATAATGTTCGCTGCCAGATAAGTTTTCATGTTTGTAAGATGAGGTTAAAAGTTTATTAAGTCTTCGGTTGTAGGTACAAAGCTATCTTTAATCAATGCTGAAAATAAGATATTGGCATCAATGACAAGATCTATGTTTTTACCTCGCCATTTTCCGCATCTTATTGCTTAGTTCTTTGCTTAGTTCTTTGCG
>CAYJSO010000084.1:2438-4612 GCA_964372795.1 uncultured Methanosarcinales archaeon | reverse complement strand
CAGATTATGTTCGACTGTTTTTCCGAAGCCGATGCCAGGGTCGAGTATTAATTGCCTGATTCCTGCTTTTTTTGCTTTGGCTGCTTGAATTTTTAAGTATGATTTTATTTCTTTGACTACGTTTTTGTAAGCTGGGCTAAGCTGCATTGTTTCCGGAGTGCCCTGCATGTGCATTATTATAGTTGGAATGTTATGTTTTGCTGCTGTGCTGATCATTTTTGGGTTTCTTAAGCCAGTAACATCGTTTAGCATGTGTGCGCCTAATGATAAGCATACATCAGCAACTTCCGGCTTCATTGTGTCGATTGAAAGCGGAACAGTTGTTTGTTTTAACAGTGTTTTTAGAACCGGTAGAATTCTTTTTAGCTCTTCTTCTTTTGAAATTCTTGCTGAATTTGGTCTTGAGCTTTCACCGCCTATGTCAATTATGTCAGCGCCACCTTTTATCATTTGTTTTGCATGAGCTATTGCTTTGTCTTTTGCCAGGAATTTGTTGCCGTCACTAAAGCTGTCTGGAGTAACGTTTAGAACGCCCATTATTAGAGGGCGATTTAATTTTAAAGTTTGTTCTTTTAGTTTAATCAGCTGCATAAGCGTGCGTTAGCAGAAGTAGTTTAAAAGTGTTTCTTATTTTTATGCGCAATCGTTGGCAGGAGTTGTTGTGTCTTTTTCTTTCGTTATTTTTAGCTCGCTTGAGGCGTCTATGAAGACTTTGTGCGTTTTGCAGAGTTCTTCGCCAGCGTATTGGTCTAGGTATTTGGAGCCGCGGTAGATTAGGGTTGCTGTTTTGCCTGAAAGAGTTAATCTTGCGAGGGGATAGTTTTTGCGCAGCTCAAGGTAGCTTAGGTTGCCTTCTGCGAATGAAATTATGTCTGAGCTGTCAAATTTTAAAGATGCTGCAGGACAGCTTGATGCTTCAGCTGGAGTTTCGTTTGTAGATACTATTTGCCCGTCGTTGTAGCCGAAGTTTCTCTTCAAGCATCTCCCGCCAGAGATTGAAGCAAGCTCAAAATTCCATAAAGCAGATTTGCCGGCTTCATCTATGTCTTCTGCTCTTGCATATTGCAGCACTAAATTTGGCTTCCAGCTCTGGGCTTCTGCCAAGGTTTTTTCCAAAGCTTGCTTTAATGTTAATGCGTTTGACGATTTTGCTTCTTGTTTTGATTCTGCTTTTTCTTTTGTTTTTGTTGTTGTTTCGTTTCCGTCTTCTGTTTGGGATGCGCATGCCGATAGAATGAGCAATGACAGGATTATTATTGCTATTATACTTCCTTTCATTAAGCTTAGAAAAATGTTTTTATTTATTAATTATTCGGAAATTTAGTTAGGTAAGTGTTTTGGAGACGTAGGGGCCATCTTTTTTGTAGCCCAGATTGCAGTAATATTCTCTCGCTCCCACGCCTGAAATTACCAGCATTTTGCTCTTGCTGTGATGTTTTGCGATTTCTTCCGCTTTTTGCATTAGTTGTTTGCCGAAGCCGCGATGCTGGATAGCATTTTTATCCTCTTCTCCGATTGCAACTGCGTTTCCGTAAACGTGCAATTCGCGTATTAATGCGCTTTTGTTTGTTATTTCTTTTCTTAAAATTTGCGAGGGGAATCTTAGTCTGCAGAAGCCAAGGATGATGTCGTTTTTTGTATCGTCGATTGAAATGAAGAATTCATCGCTGCTGCTTGCTTTGTATTGCATTATATTTGTTTTTGTGTTGTTTAAATCAATATTCCTTCCCATTGGCTCTCGGCAGCGAATGCATTCGCATTTTGGCCTGTATTTTTCGTGGATGTATTGGCGCAAATTGGTGAATTCGACGCCTGCCGCCCACATTTTTGTCGGAACGTCTCTCTGTATTCTTTGGACACGGCAGTATCTTGGGATGTATTCTTTCATTTTTGTGATTAGTCTTGCAGATTGATCGGCGGTTAATGGAGTGAAGCTGCCTTGTTTCCATTCATAGTAAAGAGCTGTGCCTGGAGCAACCATGCAAGGGTAAATTTTAAGCATGTCTGGCTTGTAATCCTGATTTGCAAAAAGTTCTTTGAAGCCAGCTAAGTCACGCTTTTCATCTGTTAAAGGCAAGCCTGGCATGTAGTGCGCAGAAATTTTAAATCCTAAATCCCGCAGAATTTGGAATGAATCTTTTGTGTCTTTGATTGTGTGGCCGCGATGAGTTTTT
>CAYJSO010000084.1:0-2428 GCA_964372795.1 uncultured Methanosarcinales archaeon | reverse complement strand
GACTGGACGCCAAGCTCAACGCGAGTGCAGCCTTGCTGTAACATGCGGTTTCCATGCTCAAGCAAGCCCCAGTCTGGTTTTGTTTCGATGCATAGTGCAACACAGCGTATTTTTGCTTTTTCGTTTCTTAATTGCTCCTGTTCTAGTGTTGTATTTGATTGCGCTTTTATTTTTAGTAGCTGTTCGTGTATTTTTTGAGTGCGCTCTTTGCTTCCCACTTCTCCAGGCAAATGAAAGAATTTTTTGAAATTAATAATATCTAATTTGTTTTCTATAAAGAACATTTCGGAGAAATCGTTCATTGCTTTAAATGCTGAGCGGATAAATTCTGTTTGGTATTGTTCTGGCAAAGCCGGAAATGTGCCGCCCATGATAATTAATTCTACTTTGTCAGCATTATGTCCGAGCAAAACGTATTGTTCTAATCTGTTGAAAACCTGTAGATAGCTGTCATATTTGTTACGGATAGCGCGCATTGTTGTCGGCTCGTGGCCAGTGTAGCTTTGCGGCACGCTGCCGTAATAGCTGTTTGGGCCGCCGGGGCAGAAAGTACATTTGCCGTGCGGACAGGCGAAAGGAGCTGTCATTATTGCAACTGGAGCAACGCCTGAGATTGTGCGGACTGGCTTTCTGTTGAGTTTTTTTATTAATAATTTTAATTCGTCTTTATTTGTGTATGTCAGCAGCTCTGTGTTTGACGGCACTTGCGCTATTTTGTATTTTATTGCAGCATCTTTCTTTATTTTGTTGAGTTTTTTATTTGTTAATTTGTCTGATTTCTTTACTTTCTGCAAAATTTCCTGGATTGCTACTTCTCTGCTCATTTTGTTTTAGTTTACAGATATATTTATAAATTTAATCTAAAGATTTGTGCAGCTTATTCTGTATTATTTTGATTATTTCTGAGAACCACAGAACAGAGCTTGAGATTATTGTTATGTAGAGCCAGTCGAATATTGAAAGCGGGACTGTGTCGAATAAAGCGTTTAATCCTGGAATGTAGAGCACTGCTGCTTGTAGCGCTATTGAGGAAGCAATTGCAAGCCAGAGCCATTTGTTTGTGATAAGATGTTTGTGCTTGAAGAGTGATGTGTCGAGGCTTTTGCAGCTCAAGACGTTGAACATCTGGAGCATCATTAGTGTTGTGAATGCCAGTGTTGTTGCGTAATTGTATAGGTAATCGTTTTCTGCAAGATGCTGTCCAAATTGCCAGCCGCCTGAGAGCAAAGCGTAAAGATAAATGCCCAGGGTTGAGAGCATCATGATTACTCCGATTAAAATCATCCAAATCAAGCGTTTGTTTGTTATTATTTTTGCACTTTTTGGGCGAGGCTTGCGCTGCATGATTTCCGGCTCTGCTGGCTCTACACTTAAAGCGGTTGCCGGCAAACCATCTGTTACTAGGTTAATCCATAAAATTTGGACTGCGAACAAAGGCAGTGGGAGGCCGATTAGTATTGCTGCGAAGACTGTTAAAAGCTCGCCTATATTTGAGGAAAGCAAGTAGACTATGAATTTTAAAATGTTGTCAAATATGTTTCTGCCCTCTTCGACTGCGTTAACGATGCTTGTGAAGTTGTCGTCTGTTAAAATCATGTCGCTTGCTTCCTTGCTTACGTCTGTGCCTGTAATGCCCATTGCAATGCCGATGTCGGCTTTTTTAATGGCAGGAGCATCGTTTATTCCGTCGCCAGTCATTGCAACAAAATGGCTGCGAGATTTAAATGCGTCTATGATTTTCATTTTGTGTTCCGGATTGACGCGAGCGAAGATGCCAATGTGTTCAATGCGTTTTTTCAGCTGCTCAGCTGTTAGTTTGTCCAGGTCTTCTCCAGTCAATGCTTCGCCTTCAATTCCAATTTCTTTTGCTATTGCTGCTGCTGTTGCAATGTGGTCGCCTGTTATCATGGCAACTTTTATTCCAGCTGTTTTGCATTTTGCAATTGCTTCTTTGACTTCTTCTCTTGGAGGATCTATCATAGCCTGCAGGCCAACAAATATCATATCTTTTTCTATTTGTTCCTGCTTTGCTGCTGTAACATTTTCTTTGTAAGCAAAGCCAAGAATTCTTAGGGCTTGATTTGCGAATTCTTCAGTTGTTTTTATGATTTGTTTTTTGTACTGCGGAGTTAAGCGCTCTATCCTGCCGTTTATTAGGATTCTGTCGCATTTTTCCAGCAAAATGTCTGGAGCACCTTTTGAGAATGCAACGTGCTTTTTGTTTGCCAGGTGTATTGTTGTCATCCTCTTTCTTTCAGAAGTAAATTCAATTTCATTTATTCTTGGGTATTGCTTGTTTAGTTCGTCTTGAGTTAGATTTGCTTTTTCTGCGCTAACTATTAGGCAGCCTTCCGTCGGATCGCCAATGACTTTTCTTTGGTTGTTGCTTTGGTTATTGTTATCTTCTATTTTTGCGTTATTGCAGAGG
>CAYJSO010000083.1:0-4616 GCA_964372795.1 uncultured Methanosarcinales archaeon | reverse complement strand
CGAAACAGGATATGCTTCCATCTGCTCCAAATGTTTCGGCTTCAGCTCGCTTAAAGCAGTATGAAACATAAAAATCTTGTAGCCATCTTCGCGTTCCAAACTCCCCCTGTCCAAATCTTCATAATACACTCTGTCAAGCATCCCCTTCTTGCCAAGCATTCCTGTTATCTTCGCTCCTGTCTTAGCATCTACAGTAAACTTCAGCCTTAACTTTCCTTCAGCAACCTCTCCTTTGCACACGTTAACAAGCAGCCCAGCACTCTCAAGCACATCAATTATTGTTTTCCCGCTCGGAGAGTAATCATGGCTTCCCGGAATCACATAAATACTAATCCCCATATCATTTAATTCCTTCAGCTTTCTGACAGCAACATTCAGCTTATCCACTGCAGGCAAAGAAGTGTTAAACAAATCTCCCGAAAAAAGAATGAAATCCACTTTCTCATCAACACAGATTTCCATCGCCTTCAAAAACGCTTTTATGTTAACCTCTCTTAACTTCTCTTCCCTCCATCCTCCAATATGCAAATCAGCCAGATGCGCGAATTTCATCTGTCCCCCAAAATTCTTTCATAATTTGCATTTACTTTTTCTATTCCTTGAAAAATCGCCTCAATTCTGGGAATTTCTGTTTCAGTATTTATAATATGCCCAACTGACGATTGTGCTTTAACCCTGACTGCAAGCCTCCTTAGGCCATCCCAATGTCTCTTTTCAATTTCTAATAAGTTTATAAATTTCTTAATATTTTCTTTTAGTTCATTATCTTTACACAATTCTCTCTTAGCAGTTTGTTCTGTTATTTCAGTTCCAATTTCTCTAATCATATTTTCAGCAACCCCGCCTATCAGTTCAAGATTTATTCCCCCACCTGTCAAACTATCCCTTACATACTTTATTTGACCTCTACTTAACCTCAACTCCCTTCTTACATGCCTTAAAAAACTTTCCTTCTGTTCTTCTTTTTGTATTCTTTGTTTTTCTGCTCTCAAAGCAGAAATTCTAAAAATTCTTTTCAGCAGCTTAAACATTTTCTCACCTCGCAATCGCCTCCATTTCACTTAAAATTTCTTTCAGAGTTATTACAAATCCGCTGAAAAAGTTGTCATAATATCTTTCAAACATCAACTCAAGTATTCTTTTATCCATTCCACTCATCTTTCCCAATATCGCCGGACAAGATTTAATAAGCAGCCCCCAATTTGCTGATTCGCGGTTCAATTGCCGCATCATCAAATCAGCCATGACTAAAAAGCTAGATGCTTTTGATTCTGCTTTCGCCTTATGCAAATTCTGCCTTAATCTCTCTGTTTTTTCTCTCATATTTTCAGCTCTTTTATTCATATTACTCACAACAGTATGCAAATCCCTCCCAGATAAATCAGCTTCCGTCTCAGCAATAGCCTTTCTAAAATCCTTAATATGCTCATGTATCTGCTCGTCAATCGTTTTCTCTTTTCCCCCTTTTTTATTTCCAGCACCAAAAATATCTCTTAATCCCATTCAAAATCCAACTCCTTCATACTTCCTTTCCATCTTGCTTTCTCTTTTCAAGCTATCCTTTACAATCTCCTCAAACAGCGGAATCTTAATTGGAATCGCAAACTTGGTAAAATTGCTCGTAATAATCGCCTCGCCTTTATCCAGCGCAGCTATGCTCCTTGAATCATCGCTCAAATCCTGGCTTGCGCTGTCTATTATGGCATCTCTCTCTGGCTTCATCTCCAGACCTAAAATTATTTTCGTGTTCATATTCGCTAATATGCTTCTGGGAATTGCACTCGGCAGCTGAGTGATAGCAACCAATCCTATTTTAAACTTTCTCCCCTCGCGAGCAACCGTATCAAACACATTTCCCCCTTGCTGCAAAACCTCATGTCCTAATACACGTGGCGCTTCCTCAAGAACAACGCTGACAACCGGCTTTTGCTCAAGCTCCCCGCTCATTTTATAACCCCTATACCTTTTCAACAGCTCAGAAACAATTATAGAGCCGACTAAAATTTCAACAGCTCCGGAAAAAGCAGACGTGTCAATTATAACAACCTTTCCTTTCTCCAAGTCATTGCATATATCATTTACTGTTGTCAGCCCGGCAACATTGTCAAAAATTCCTTCACATATAATATTATTCCCCTGCGCCCTGATCCCCAGCATCGCCATCAGCCTTCTTTTAACAACTGCTAATGTAGCTTCCTGAAATAGATTCATCTCGCTTTCCCCTTCTACATTTTCACCGACTTCAAACATCAGCCTTTCAATCCAGCTCCGCCCGAATCTGTTGTAAGCAGCATAAACAGCCTGCCTTTGCGCATCGCTCCAATTCACAGCCCCTTCAAACTGCCCAGGCCTTAAATCGCTTAAATTAATCTTCAAGCTCCTTGCTCCGGCAGGCACATTGTTTGGCGTGTAATAAACAACATTCTCCCTCGCCTCAGCATGATCCTTCAACCCTAACCCAACTCTGCCATAATACTCGTCATGCGGATCTAAAACAAGCATTCCACAATACTTCTTCCCAACACAGTCCCAAAGCATTACCGCTGTTAAGTTGCTCTTTCCTCTTCCAGTTGTCGCAGGAATCAAAACATGGTGTTTAAACACCATGTCCCCTTGCAAATAAACATCTACATCAAGCACTTTCCTCCCGCTTCTCAGCTTCCCGACAAACAGCGCATTGCTTGGCTTGCTTAAAAAACCAACATCCTCTTTCTGCACAGCCCTCACAGTAGAAAAAAACTTCGGCATGCTCTTGCACAATGCAACATTTGCTCCATTTATCGCAAGCACTGGCTTAGCCAAAGCCATCAAATAATTCCTTAAGTTAGCGTCAGCAAACTCAGCGTTGAATTCTTCCTCCAAATGCATCCCGGAAGCAAGCTCTAAATTCTGCTGAGATATCTGGCTTCCATAACCCAAATCATAAACCTGCAGTAAAATCTTCTCGCTGCCGCCATCCGCAACAAGCAGCTCACCAAGCTCAATCTGCTCGCTGCTCTTCTGCCTTATCGCAATCCTCCCCATCTCCCCGGAAACCACCTGCCCCTTCATTATTTTCTTCTATAAAACATCATTTATATAAACTTTACCCAAGAAACTAAAATAATTTAAAAACAAAACCTAACAAACAAAAAACCAAAAAAGAACTAATATCCTCTGCACCTGTCGCAGTAGTATCTGTTTGCATTCTCAACAACAATCTTGTCACCGCAACCTTTGCAATAACGTTGAATCTTGAATTTACCTACCTCTTTAAAGACATACTGCTTCAACACAATCACCTTCTTTTTTTGCCGACAGAACTGATATTTGAAGAAAATTGGGGTGTTTTATATACTTTTCGGTGTATAGCAACGAACATTAATTTTTATATGCATAATCCCGTTGCTATATTTGACGGACATAACAAATTATATAAATTATGTCCGTCATTATATCAACGAAAAGTTTTGAATGGAACGCAGTGAAATTCAATAGTTTTCGGTGTATCAACGAAAAGTTTTGAATGGAACGCAGTGAAATTCAATAGTTTTCGGTTTAAAATTTAAAAATTAAGACTTAAATACAAAATAAAACAGGAAAATAAAAGACTAAAATAAAAATTAAATCTAAAAAATACAAAAACAAATCAAAGTAAATGTCTAAAACCAAAACGTTAAAGCAATTCCAATCACAAAAGTAACTGCCCAGACCAATTTGCTCCACTGCCAGACTTTCCTTCCGTCTAAAATAAATGCGGGAATCATATTAAACACCGCAAGCCAGGCATTTATTTTAAATCCGTAACTGCTGATAACTTTCAGCTCAGGCAAAACAATTCCAACTAATAAAAAAAGCAGAGCAATCACAATATTCGTCCACGGTCCAACAACTGCAATTAACCCATTCTCTTTTCTAGTAACATGCCCGGAAATAACAACAGCTCCCGGCGCTGCAAAAATAAACCCAAAAAATGAAAACGCAACCGCAATCAGCAATCCGATATCAAACGCCCTGAACTCAGCAAAGCAGCCATAGCGTTGTGCAACAACTTTATGCGCAAGCTCGTGAAACAAAAATCCAACTCCAACTGTAACAGCAGCAAACAGCATTATAACAAGAAACTTCAGACTAAAACTAAATCCTCCCAGCACAACCGCAAACGCAATGCTTATAGCAACCCAAGCCTTAACAATATCAGTTATTTCAACTTTAGATGTAGAAAGTCCTCCAATCTTAATCCCTTTCATTCGCATTTCCATTTATTCTCGCCTTTACCAGCTCTTTTAGCTTCCCAGCCTCTTCCTCAATCTTCTGCAAATAACTCAAATCCCCAAAACTCTCAACTGCGCAGTCTGCACAATAACACTCTACGCTCTCTTTTATCTTATACGAAGCTTCCCCCTCGCAGATAATGCACTTTTTCATTTAACGCTGAAATTCAATTAATCATTTATAAATCTTTAGTATTTCAAAAACTTTTTTCTTATCTTTCAAATCAAAAATAACAAAATCTGCCCCTGCCCCTTTCAACTTTTTCTCATCATCCAGCCCAGTCGTAACAACAACAGCAACAACATTGGCTTCTTTTCCCGCCCTTACATCAAAAGCGGTATCCCAAAAAAAGAAAACGTTAT
>CAYJSO010000082.1:0-4658 GCA_964372795.1 uncultured Methanosarcinales archaeon | reverse complement strand
CCTTATTTTCCATAATCGTTCCATACCTTGTGTTTTCATTCACTTCAATTGCATTGTTTGGTTTTTGTTATACTTTTTTAAGTGCCTCTCCCAATAATAGGATTAGCTTACCCGATGGAACGAACGTCAAAAATTCGTGGGATTTTATGTATTATATTTCAAGTGTATACTATTCTAATACATTTGGTGATATCCTCCCAAAAAGATATTCAAAACTTCTTACTCAATTGGAGTCGGCCTTTAGCTTTGTCGTTCATATCATCATTCTTGGTAGGATAATCGCAAACGTGAAAGATTCTGAGAATAACGAATTTATCAAACACCCTTCATAGCAACTTTCTTTTTGAGTTTTAATAAAGTAAATGCATCTAAAGGGCTGAAAGCTCTTTGATCTGCTCCCATCCTAATGACTGCTATAATTATTCAACACAAATTTATAGAAAATCATTCTACTACTGATGAAGTTCCTTCTGAAAGAGCGGGAGTCAATTTAGACTTAGGAGAAAATAGATGGTTGGATTTGATTAGACAGAGCAGCAAAGAAACCCACTCTTCGTAAGATCTACTTAGTAGGGTCCACAACCCTTCCCATAAACAAAATATTTCCTGTAGCTTTGTCCTGAATAATAAATATAAATGGGTGGTCTGCTCTGAATATCTTTCTTTGTATAGCTGCACTTTCATCAATTATAACTGCTGTTGCAGCCGCAGCTTCTGTTCCTTCTTCATCAACTTTAATAAACGCTTGATGAATTACGTACTGAATATAAAGACCTTTTGTTCCTGTCATTCCAGAGAAATCAGCATTGCCAAAAGCAGTTGGCATCCCCATTGCACTTAAAGCATCATTCATAAAATATTTTGTGTCAAATTCAAATTTTGGCAAATAAATAGCATCTAATTTATCTTCCTTCATTTGGCCTTTCCACTCTTCTAGCTTTTCTGCTGTTAGAGAAGATTCTATGCTGTCAATATCTCCTGTCGGCAATAATACGAGCATTGAAATTTCTTCGCCCTTATAAGGCAGTTCTAAAATTTGCAAATCTCCTATATCGGCGTAATTAAATTCTGCTTTATCATTATTCAAATACATCATTGGAGTTTTTACAGTATTAATAGGAGTTATTTTAAAGTCCTGTTCACTAGTATCGGATTTATCAAATTCCCATGTCCATGTACCTTTGAAATATATTGCATTAGTTAAAACCAATCTCGTTGAGGCACCTAGAAGACCTTGTGGAATTAAATCTTTGATTTTATCATTTGTTTGTTCTTCGATAAAAGTATTAATTGTTTGCCGTGATTTTTCAGTTTCTTTAATAAAATCTACATTAGCAGCTTTTCCGCCATAATATTTTTCCACTGTTGATAGATATTCTTCTAAGAATTTATAATCCTGTTGAACCCATAAAGCGTTTCCTGTACTTAATTTGTAAGGTTTATCTTTTTTGTTTATCTCATTATAAATTGAACCAAAATTTGGTCTTAATGTACTGCTTTCTGGAAAATGAAAAACAGATTTCATCTCCTCCGCTGTTTGTCCTTTTGCACCTTCGTATGTCATTGCTAAAGCAGCAGACATACTATAAGGGGAATAGAACATATTTCCTTGTTCAGATTTGTCTATTTCTGAGTAAAGTTCAAAAGCAAATTTGTTATTTGCAGCCACTACTTCCTGAATTCCTTGTTGTGTTGAACCAGTATCATCTGCTTCAGGTGGTTGATCTGGCTGGTATGGAAAAAGAAATAATACTGCTGTAGCAGTTACGACTGCTACCATAACTAAGATTATTAGGATTGTCAAAATCTTCTTCATAGTATAATTAATTTTCAGGTTGTTTATAAAAGTATTGTTGGCTTCAGCTTTAGTTGAAGTTATACCCCAAAATCCTTTTTTACCTGACGCTAACTTAACAGCTCAGTTTATTCTCATAATCCCTCTCACCTATCACAAAACACTGCACTCATCACCTCACGATTTCATGACACTCGAGTATCCTCCACCACACTCTTTAACTCAAAAAAACAACCTGCGAGGAGACGATATTGACGAGATAAATTGTTTTGTTGTTACTCTTAAGTATGATAATTCTGAAAAATAGTAAACTTTTTTTATAATATATTATAACCTGAAAAAGAATTGAGGCTGCCCGGATTTGAACCGGGACCGCGAGCTGTTCTGTTCTTCATCCCAAAGCTCGAATCCTAACTCCTCCCACCTTCAACTAGGGTAGTCCAAGTTAGACCACAGCCCCGAACACACTGCCACAAAAAAGAAGTTAATAAACCTTACCTTCTGTAAGAAAATAGCGCGCCCAATAAGGCCATACTGATTCACTTCTTCTTCTCTTCCTTCGCAGGGGCAGCCTTCGCCTCCTGCTTCCCAGCACCGCCAGCCTCTGCCGCCGGTTTCTTCTCCGCCGCCTTCTCCTCTCCTGGCTTTGCAGCCTCCGCTGCTGGAGCGGCAGCCTCGGCCGCTGGTTTCGCCGCTGCCTCCGCAAGCGCTTTTAACTTCTCTTGTTCCTTCCGCAACCGCTCTTGGACTTGGACGAGTTGCTCCTTCAACCGCTTTGCCTTGTCCGGAGCGACGTCCACATGCTCACCGCTCACCTCTGCGTCGTACACGCCTGCGTCCACGTCCCTGTTAAACTCCGCTCCCGTCTTGCCCTCGACGAGAATACCTAGGCTGCTCGCAGACCCTGCGATCGTCTTCACAGCGGCCTTCAGCGAGTTCACGTACATCCCCTCCCGTTTCATCAACGCGACTTTGATAATCTGCTCCACTGCGGCGTTCGCGATCTTTTCCTTATCAGGCATGCCCGACCCTTTTTCAAGACCAAACTCTTTCTTCAACAACTCCGCAGCAGGCGGACTCCCCACGCTCACCGTGTACGACTTATCCTTCGCGACGCTCACCTCAACCGGAACTTTAATCCCCCGGAATGAAGCAGTCCTTTCATTAACCTTACTGATCACTTCGCCGATGTTAATTTTCAATGGACCGAGCGTCTGCGCGATCTGCGCATTTGGCGTAGCTTTTCCGCCTTCAACGATCATCTGAATCTTCGTCACTGCCAAGCTCCCTGCTTATTCTTCCTTCTCCTTCTTCGACGACTCACCTTCTCGCCGAATCACCTTGACAGAGTCTAATTTCACTGTGATCGGAATTGGCACTGCCGCCTCTAATAATTCAACGACGACTTCTTCCTTCGCTTGGTCTACTCGTGTCACTTTTGCCTGTTCGCGTTTGAATGGGCCGCTGATAATCTCTACAATGTCACTCTTCTGAATGTTCACTTGCACCTTTACCTGCTCCAGCATGTTTTCGATGTCTTTGTACTGGATCGGTTGTGGTAGGACACCCCGCGCGTACGGTACTTTATGGTATGCCTCCTCCGCCACCTCTCGTTTCTCCGCTTCGACGAAGATGTACCCGCGCAGCCCATGCGGTCGCACCACGCTGTACACTGGGATGTTTTTTTTGTTCACGTTCGTCATAATAAAATCCATCACCTGATCCTCCCGATTACTCGTCGTGCGCAAAGCAAAAATCGCCATGGCCTAAAACACCACCTGCCACAGCATCTGCACAATGAAACCTATCAAGCCAATACATAAAATACCGACAGCTGACACTTTTACGATGATCTTGAACTCTTCCTTCGTCGGCTTCTTCGTTACTGTGAGCACCCGTGAGCACTCCAGCCAGAAGCTCCTCAGCTTTTGCAACATACTTTTTAAAAGGCAGACGTGCCGTTTTTAACCCTTTCGGAAAACCCCCTCACTGCCACCAACCCGCCAACCCTTACGACCACCGCAACCTTTAAAAATTCGCACCAAAACACGACGTTTCATTCTCGAAAGGTTTAAAAGGAACGATGGCGACGAAAAAAGTCAGCTCCGCAGGCAGATTCGGCGCGCGCTACGGCAAACGTATCCGCACCCTTATCACCGAGATCGAAAAGAGGCAACGCGCCAAACACCCCTGCCCCAGCTGTAACCGCCATAGAGTCAAACGACTCGCCCCCGGCATCTATCAGTGCAAAAAGTGTAACACCAAATTTGCAGGCAAAGCCTACACTCCCACCTAAAAAAATGGTTGTCTATAAATGCTTCGAATGTGAAAAAGTCATCAAGCCAGACTATGTTAAGAAAAAAATCCGATGCCCCTACTGCGGCTACAAAGTCATTTATAAACCACGAACCGTCACTACCAAAATCAAAGCAGTCTAACACCGTGAACCAACTATGAACAAAGACACTGAGAACAACATCACCCAACTCCAACTCCTTGAGCAAAACATCCAAACACTCCTCTCCCAACGCCAAACCTGTCAAGTTCAAATCGTCGAGATCGATAACGCTCTTAAAGAGCTCACCACGACTAATGAACTGCCTTTCAAAATCATCGGCAGCGTCATGCTCCAAACACCTAAGGAAGACCTCACCAGAGACCTTACCTCGAAAAAAGAAATCATCGAGCTCAGAATTAAAAACCTTGAAAAACAAGAACAGAAACTCAGAGAAAAAGCAGACATCCTTCAGCAAACAATCCTCAAAGACCTACAAAAAGAGGAGGGAAAGAAACATGGTTGAAATCAGAGAAATTTTGGAGATCTTGAGCCTCATCGAACAGGACAACAGCGTCCCCAAAAATG
>CAYJSO010000081.1:0-4666 GCA_964372795.1 uncultured Methanosarcinales archaeon | reverse complement strand
GATTTTTGCAATCCATTCTCCAACTTGCCTCATCTCAGATTCTTTCATTCCTCTGCTTGTTAAGGACGGAGTGCCTATTCTAACGCCGCTTGGCTTGAATGCTGTGCTCGGATCAAAAGGAATTGTGTTTGCGTTGCCAACAATTCCGGCTTCTTCTAATGCGATTGAAATCTGCTTTCCAATTCCGATGCCAAACTGCGTTAAATCGAGAAGCATAAGGTGGTTGTCTGTGCCGCCTGAAACTAACTTGATGTTGTTTTCTGTTAATGTGTTAGCAAGCGTTTTTGCGTTTTTTATTATCTGTTTTGCATATTCCTGGAATTCCGGCTTCAATGCTTCTCCCAGTGCAACTGCTATTGCAGCTGTTGTGTTGTTGTGAGGACCGCCCTGCAAGCCTGGGAAAATTGCACGATCAATTAAAGTTGGAAGATTTTGCCTTTTATCTGCGTCTGCTGCTAATGGCTTCATGGGGTTGGAAGGCAAGCCGTTGCACATTATCATTGCTCCTCTCGGGCCGCGCAATGTTTTGTGGGTAGTTGTTGTAATAACATCAGCGTGATTTGCGGGAGAAGGAATTGCTTTTCCTGCTATTAAGCCAGCTTCGTGTGCAATGTCAGCTATGAAAAAAGCATCATTAGCTCTTGCAATTTCTCCTAAGCGTTTGTAATCATATAATCTGGGGTAAGCTGTTGCTCCGCAGAAAATTATTTTTGGTTTTTCTCTTTTTGCAATTGCTTCAACTTCATTATAATCAAGAAAGCCATCTTTGTCTGTTGTGTAAGGAACTGATTTGTAGAATCTGCCGGAGAAGTTAACGTTCCAGCCGTGTGTTAGGTGGCCGCCAAAGAACAAGTGCATGCCCATTACTTTGTCTCCCTGTTCTAGCAATGCAAAATAAACTGCCTGGTTTGCCGGGCTGCCGCTGTATGGCTGAACATTGACATGCGAGACGCCAAATAATTTCTTTGCTCTTTCAATTGCTAAAGTTTCCACTTTGTCTACGAATTCGTTGCCTTGATAGTATCTTTTTCCTGGATAGCCTTCGCTGTATTTGTTCGTTAAAACTGAGCCGGAAGCTTCGAGAACGGCTTTGCTTACGTAGTTTTCAGAAGGAATCATGTTTAGGAATTGCTGTTGTCTCTTTATTTCATTTTTTATTTGTGTGTAGACTTCCTGGTCTGACTGTTTTAATGTTTTCATTTTAATTTTTTTATTTTGTTAGTTTTTGTTATTGTTTAACTTTTTATTTCCTTTTATAAACTACTAACTCAAATTCTTCATGCTGCTCGCGTTTTTCTATTTCCCAGTCCGCTTCATTGAATTCCGGGAAAAAAGCGTCGCCATCGTAGTCTTTTTTAATGTAACTTAGATACATTTTATCTGCAATTGGAATTGTTTGCTCGTAGATGCTTGAGCCGCCTACAATGTAAATATCTTTACCGTAATTTTTTGCTTTTTCCAGGGCTTCTTGCACACTTCTGCATACTTCAAGGCCCTGGGTTGGCGGCATATCCCTGCTTATTACTATGTTGTTTCTGTTTGGCAAAGGCCTGCCGATGGATTCGTATGTCTTGCGGCCCATTATAATTGTGTTGCCCGATGTGATGCGTTTAAAGTTCTGCAAGTCTTCAGGAATGTGCCAAGGCAGCTTATTATTTTTCCCAATAACCCTACTTTTGGTCATTGCAGCTATTATGTTTATCATTTTGGTTTTAGCTTGGTGTTGGTATTCTGTAATATTGAACTAACATTTTAGGATGATTTCTTTCAGTGTGGGTAATTGCATTGGCACCTTTTCCATCTGTAGGAGCTTTTCTAGCTATCAAATCAGCTAAACTATGATGTCCTGAACCATCATAAATTCTTAGCGGCCCTACTGGTTCCATATCTAATGCGCTAATAAAGAAAGTTTGAGCCCCTCCAAGCTGTCTTGCTAAGAGTAAATCTATTCCTTTTTCTGCATTTTCTCCAACTCTTGGTATTGTATTGTTAGCCAACTCAGAAGGTAAAGGCACATATACGCCGAAATATTTTTTAGTTGCCATTTTACACCGCAATTGGAAACTCTATCTTTGGATATGATTCATAATTCAGCAGTTTAGTCTGCTCTGCCTTCCATTCAAATATTGAAGTGAAGTTTTCAGTCTCTATTTTAGGCAATGGATAAGTATTTGGATTTCTTGTTAATTGTTCCTTGGCATTTTCAATATGGTTTTTGTAGATATGAACATCTCCTAAAAATCCAACAAGTTTTCCTTCTTTAAAGCCAGATTCCTTAGCCAGTAAATGTAATAGTAATCCATAACTGGCAATGTTGAATGGCAGGCCTAGCATTGTATCTACGCTTCTTTGATTCCATAATAGATTAAGCTTGTTGTCTATTATAGTAACCTGCAAGCAATAATGGCATGGAGGCAGAGCCATTTTGTGCATTGCTGCTGGATTCCATGCTGAAACTATCATTCTTCTGTCATTTGGAGCTGTTTTTAATTTTTGTACTACTTTTTTTAGCTGGTCAATGCCTTTGTTTTCGTAGCTGCTGTCGTAATTGCTGTAATCTGCGCCAAAATGGCGCCATTGGAAGCCGTAAACCGGGCCAAGATCGCGCTCATTAAACATGCGCTGCTTTGAGGCTTCATCATGTCCGTAAGGGGCTTTTTCAGGATTTGCCCATTCGTCCCAGATGTGATTGTTGCGATCCTGCAGCCATTTTTTATCTGTGACGCCTTTAATGAAGAATTCAAGCTCTGTCGCAATAACTTTGAAAGGCATCTTTTTTGTTGTCAGCAAAGGAAAGCCAAGCTGCATGTCGTGCTCGAACATTGCGCCAGCGATTGTTAATGCTTCAACGCCTGTTCTGTTGGTTTTTGTAATGCCTTGCTCTAGAATTTTTTTTACTATGTCTAAGTAAGGTTTCATTCCTCTTTTCCACCCCAGATTGCAAGATAGATTGTTAGTTTAAATAGTTTATGGTTTTGAGAAAGGTTTAAATAGTTTAATGGCTTGGGAATGTTGTATGAGCTTGCATGTATTGAAAACGAGGAATGAGAATATGCAAACACTTTTGTTTATAACATCTATTTTGCTAAGTATTATCTTTATAATAACTCTTCTTTTAGGTTTGAAATTTTAAATGGCTACGACTAAACAACGGTTGGAATTTGTTTCTGATTTGTTTCTGATTTGTTTCTGATTTGTTTAATAAGGTAGTTACTATTACGGTTGTGGCAAATTTTTTTATGGGGCAGGATATAGGTGTAGGTCAGTTATTGATAGTTGTGGCGGGTTTACTTCTTGATCTAATAGCTAAGCTTTACTAAGGAAAGGTTTTTATAGTTTGTTATTCTCTATTTGTTTTGAGGTGAGCATAATAGAGCAAAAGACGGTTGCGGTTGTTTCGGGAGTTGTTTTTATACTGGTTGCGCTGCTGCATCTGCTGAGGCTGATATTTGGCTGGAGCGCTGTTTTTAACGGCTGGAGCGTGCCGATGTGGGTCAGCATTCTTGGCTTGATTGTTGCCGGCGCTTTGGTGTGGATGAATTTCAGCGCTGCGAAGTGAATGTTTTTGGATTTTTCTTTTTATTCTTATTCTTTAGTTTAGATATCTTTTTATAGCCGTTGGTTTATGGTTATGTTTGGTGTTTGGGGGGATTTTATGATTGATAAAGAGCTGGAGTATCTTTATGGACTGGAAAGGTTTGGGATTAAGCTAGGCTTGGAAGTGATGCAAGAGCTGATGGAAAGACTGGGGCATCCAGAAAAGAGCTTTAAATCAATTCATATCGCCGGGACGAATGGAAAAGGGAGCACTGCTGCTTTTGTCGCTTCTGCGTTGAGGAAAGCTGGCTATAATGTTGGATTGTACACAAGTCCGCATTTGATTAGATTTAATGAAAGAATTCAAGTAAATGGAGAGGAGATTACAGACAGGGAGCTGATTTATTTTATTGAGCTGGTTAGGAAGAAGATTGAGAATGCGCAGGATAAATTGCAAGCAACTTTTTTTGAGTTTGCGACTGCGATTGCTTTTTTGTATTTTGCTCATAAGAAAGTTGATATTGCTGTAATTGAGGTTGGTATGGGCGGAAGGTTGGATGCAACAAATGTGATTACTCCGGAGGTTTGCGTTGTAACAAACATTGGATTTGATCATGAAGAGCACTTGGGCAGCGGGCTGCTTGAGATTGCCCGCGAAAAGGCAGGGATAATAAAAAAGCATGTGCCTGTTGTGACTGCTGAAAGAAATAAAGAAGTTTTGGATTATTTTAGGGATGTTTGTAAGGGGAAAGAAAGCGAGCTTTTTGTTGTACAGGAGCATTTGAAAGCTAATGGGGTAGCGGAGAGTTTGGGCGGGCAGGAATTTGCTGTGAATGGAGCGATTGAAGGAAGATTTTCTATTAGCTTGTTGGGGGAGCATCAAGTTGAGAATGCTTGCTGTGCGTTGCTTGCGCTGAAATTATTGGGTTTATGCGGGATTAATATACATAAGGTTGCTATGCAAGAGGGTTTGTCAGCAGCAGAATGGGACGGAAGATTACAGATTATTTCTCGAAAGCCGCTTGTTATTGTTGATGGGGCGCATAATGCTGCCGGGATTGAGGCGTTATGCAATTTTGTTAAGAGATTTGAAAACAGGAAAGTTCTTGTGATTGGGATTGCTAAAGAT
>CAYJSO010000080.1:0-4732 GCA_964372795.1 uncultured Methanosarcinales archaeon | reverse complement strand
TGTCTTCATCCTCGTCTTCATCTTTATCTGTGCCTTCATCCTCGTCTTCATCAACGTCATCATCATATTCCTCTTCATCGTCGTAATACTTAGGAACAATTTCGATTTTGTGCATTTGTATCAGCCCCTTCAAATTTATTTTAAGCTGAAATAATGCAACCTCTATTTAAGCATGTCGCCTGAAGGCATTAAATGATAAAGCTATAACGGAAGACATAATTATTTATACAAATTTGTTATGCAAAAAGGGACAGTTCCCTTTTGCACAAAAGGCAGAGCCTTTGTGTCTTCCGAATATAGTAACTGACACTCTGTATAAATATTTAGGCCAGTTACTATAAATAAACGAGCTAAAACAGAAGCATTTATATAGAAGAATAATAATATTTTTCTAAAAAAGGGTAGAGAAGGAACATGAGCGCTGTGAGCAATGGAAAAGTTACGTGTGCACTGGTTCTAATTGCTATTTTGTCGTCTTTTGTCAGCGCATTTTCTGTAGTTGATGTCGAGACAATTGATAATAATATAATTTTCGGAGAGAAAGCTGTTTTTAATCTTACAATAAAAAATGAAAGAGCAGAAAGACAGGATTATGAGATATTTTCTCCGGCTGGAGTAAAGTGGAGTGTTGCAACGAAGCCATTAAGAAACAAGGAGATGACAATTGCTTCGAACAAGACAGCTTCTACACTAATAATTGTTGAGCCAGTTGAGAAACTTAAGGCGGGAGTTTACGGAGTTATTTTAAATATTGAATCTGATTTTGGAGAGAAATACGAGAAACAGCTCAAGGTTTATCTTTCGCCAAGCACGCCGTCGGAGTATCTGCCTTCTGTTAGAATTACAGTTGATATGCCGGACAAAATTGATCCTCGCCAGACACAGTCAATAAAAGTTTTCCTTGAGAATTTGAATCCGCTGAATCTTAATGGAATGGCTTTAAAGATGATAAGCGATATTCCTGAGATGAATGCAGAGCAGACGGTTGATTTATCACCAACTGGAGAAGCGACAATAGAATTTACTGTTAAGTTAGCGGAGGCACAGCAGCCAAAGGATTACCATATATTCTTCCAGCTTGAGAGAGGAGAGGAAGTTGTAAAAGTAGTTGACAAGCAAGTGGAAGTTATTCCTGTGACTGAAGCATTCACAAAGCAAATTGATGAGAAAAAAAGCTTTTTGAAAAATGAAAGGACGATTATTGTAACTAACGAAGGGAATGTAAAGAATACGCAGACAGTTATACTTGAGGCAGGATTGTTTGAAAGGCTGTTTACATATTCAAGCCCTAAGTCGAAGACTGTAAAAGCTGATGGAAAAAGAATGATTGGTTGGGAGATTGAGCTTGGAGCTAATGAGCAGGTAACGATAAAAGCTGTTACAAGCTACAGAACGCCATTTGTTGTGCTTGTTTTAGTTGTAATTGGGACTATACTTTATTTTATATATAGAAATCCAATTGCACTTTCCAAGTCAGCCGGGAGTGTTGTGCTGCATGAAGGCGGAATTTCCGGGCTGAAAGTTACGCTGGTTGCTAAAAATCTGAGTGGGCAGGCTGTTAAGGATCTTGAAGTTACTGATCAGGTTCCTGGGATTGCGAATGTTGAAAAAGACATTGAAATGGGAACTTTAAAGCCTTCGCAGATGCTAAGAGGAAAGCACGGGCAGGTATTCGTGAAGTGGAAGCTGAGCGAGATAGAGGGGAAAGAGGAAAGGATAATAACCTATAAGATTAAAACGAAGCTGAATATTATTGGCACGATTACACTTGGAAGGGCAAAAGCAACTTATTTAACTTCTGGGGGGAAGAAGAAGACGTCTTATTCGAATACGTATAGGGTTGGTACGGGAGAGTAAATAAGATAGAAAGAATTATATTTTAGTGTTTTTCTTAATCGTTTTATGGGTTGGAAAACAAGAATTGCAACGGGGCTTGGAGCAATTGTAGTTAGCGCTTGGACTCAGGGATGCGGGGTTCTTGATACGATTGCGCATGAAGGGGCCCTGGCAAAGCATGATCCTGTAACTATCGAAGAAAGGCTTGATGAGCAGGGAAGAGAGATAGAGCCATTTGACAAGCTTTCAAGCGGATTGGAAGAGTACATTGAAAGAATTTATTTTATTGATGAATGGGAATTTCATGCTTTACTTACTAAAGCGCATACGCATACTGGAAAAGGCATTATTTGCCTTCGCACAGATTATGACAACACTGATTTGTATCATGAAGCGACACATGTAAGACAGCAGGCGCTTGATAAAAATGGCTTTGACTTTTCTAAAAGATGGAAGGAAATTTCAACTAGTGCGGAAATAGGTAAAATAAAAGTCAAGAGTTTTTTAGGAGCTGCGTTTTCTGTTGAGTGGGAAAATGGAGAGGAAGGGCCAAAGTATGGGCTGATGAAGCCGTATGGCGGGACGAGCGTTGGAGAAGATGTTGCAACTTTTATGGAAGCGTTGGGGTATAAGTATGCTCCGGCTGAGGTTATAACTGTAATAAAAATTATGGCGAAAAAGCCTGAAACAATTATTAAACAATATGGAATCGAGCCGTTAAAAGCTATGAGAAGGTATGTTGCTGATGCTTCTCACACAATGCCGCTGTATTTTGCCGATAAAAATGATACTAGATATCGCAGAAAGATTGAGCTGCTTGTTGAGCATAATTTTCTTACAGCAGAGGAGGGTAAAAAGTTAATTGAGCAGCTTGGATGTTTAAGGCCTTTGCTTGCCCAATATGGAATCGGCACAAAAGAAAAGAGCAAATAAAAAGAGTAAATTTAAAAAGCAAATGGCTTATTTCTAACTTAAATCCCCGCTTAGCTCAACGGCAGAGCGCACGGCTGTAGTTGAAAAACACTTATTGACTTTGCATTTGCTAAGGATGAAAATAAGTCAGCCGAGCCCGTGAGGTTGCTGGTTCAAAACAAATTGTGAAAGTCCGGCAGCGGGGATTTATTATTTTTATGCAATTTTTCTTACAAGGCCTTGTTCAGGAACAATTTCAAGACGAGGTTCGCCGCTGTAAGTCCGCCTCATTCTTTTTAATAAAGCAACTGTTTCTCTGTTGCCGCGTGGACTTGATTGGAATATAGAATATTCTTCTGAAGTTAAAAAGTCAGCAAGAAGCCGTGCAGTTGCCCTAGTTGCGATGCCTCTGCTTCGGTGTTCTTCCACTGTAAAAAAACGAAAGCCATGAATTGTTCTTGTTGCTGGATCGCGTCTTAGAGCAGCGTAAAATACAAGCTCGTCCCTTTGAAAAGCAAGGAATGCGTCGTAGCCTTCTTTCTGTAAAGCCTGAATGATTGCGTTTGGGGTTCTGTCGTGCAAGTTTTCTGCTACTCTGTTGACAGTTGCTTCGAATTCTGTGCCTGGCTCAATATGTCTCTGCAGATGGTCTTCTAGAACTGGTGTTGCTGCTTTGCGAAGAGCATACGGCATTAATTGATCTGTGAAATAGTAAAAGGTAAGTTGAGCATCATCCACCATAAACGCGTTTTGGGTGAGGAAGGATATAAAGATTGTGATTTTTATAATCTTTTAATTAAATTAGAAGTTGCTTTCAAAAGACTTGTTATAACTAAATCTGCTTCCTTAACAAAGTCTTTTTTGTTGCTGTATCTTGTGTCAATAACAGCAATGCATTTCATTCCTGCTGATTTTGCCGCGACAACGCCATTAATTGAATCTTCAAGAACAATGCAATTGCTAGGTTTTAGTTTAAGCTTTTTGGCTGCCAAATAAAAAATATCTGGGCGTGGTTTGCCATGCACAACTTGGTCTGAGTAAACAACTAAATTAAAATATTTTTTAAGTTTGAACTTCTTAAAAGCATATTCAACATATTTTGGCTTTGAGGAAGTAGCAATAGCAAGAACAAAACCTAATCTCTTAAATAATTTTACAGAATCTAAAAAGCCAGGCATCAGATTAACTTTTTTGAAAAAAAATTTGTCGTAAATTGCCCAGCGCTCATCGACAAGTTCTTTTATTGATTGATTAAGGCGAAATTTTTCTTTCAAGAATTTTACAACGTCCTGGTCACGCCTGCCCATAATTGCTCTTTTTACAGCAAGGGTGTGCTTATAATTATGGCGCTTGGAGAATTCCCGCTCTTTTAATTCATGCAGGCTTTCTGTATCAACAGCAACGCCGTCCCAGTCATAAATCACTGCTTTCATTATCTATAGAAATAATCTGCTCTTTAAAAATTGTTGTTAATTGAGCGTTATAAACCGTAACCTTTATAAACAGCTGGCTTTATTTTCAGAGAATGCCGCTCACATATCTTTCTATGACGTTGGTTGCTGACAAAGCGCCAATTTAACGTCGTAGAGAGAGCTATGCCCTGGTAGTGTAGTGGCCTAGCACAAAGCCCTGTCGTGCTTTAAAAAGCGCAGCAAGGCTTTAACCCGGGTTCAAAATCCAAAAAGTTAAGGACTGGAAGTCCCGGCCAGGGCGTTTGGGCCGGTAGCTCAGCTTGGTAGAGCATCTGCCTTTTAATGCAAAAGGAAAGCAGGTGGTCGCGGGTTCGAATTGGAAAACCATAAAAAATTTCAAAGAAATTTTTGGGTTTCAAAAACTATAAGTTTTTGGAAACAATGAAAATCCCGTCCGGCCCGTTTTGTGAGCGGCTTACGCTGATGGAGTTAAACAAATGACATTTAAAGTGAGCGAGCACGTGCTTGTTGCAGAGCACAAAAAATTAACGAAAGAAGAAAAGGAAGAGCTG
>CAYJSO010000079.1:1607-4754 GCA_964372795.1 uncultured Methanosarcinales archaeon | reverse complement strand
GCAGGAGTATTTCTCTCCGGAATTGTACGTGCATGGTTTTGTCGATGCTATCGAACGAGTTGACGGAGAAATAGCGATAATGGACTACAAAACAAGCACAAATTTCGAAATTGAGGATGAGCAAAAATTACAGTTAGCAATTTACTCCTTGCTTTACAAGAAACAGCATGGCAAATTGCCAGACAAAGCAGGCATCTACTTCCTGCGCTACAAGCCAAGATTTATTCAAGTAAACAACCAGCTTCTAGAACAAGCAAAAAAAGAAATCGAACTAATACACGAAAGAACAGCCACAGATAATATAGACAATTATCCACTAAAGCCAAGCCCTTTGTGCAAGCACTGTGACTTCTACAGCATATGCTTTGAACAAAAAACCATCAAAGACTACCTAGCTGTTGTGCCAGCAAAAGAACCAGAAGAAGCACCCCAAGAATAATTGCATTGCTTATTACAAATCCCTTTTTCATTCCATGTCTGTCTTTCATAACTTTTGTCATCACAGTAACAAGAAACGCGTATATATTCACAATAACAAACAAACCAAATATCTCAGCCATAATTGGCAGCAATATTTTCTTTCTTATTAATCTTTTTATTAAAAACAACAACTACAAACTATATATTGCAAACATATACTTTAAACCACAATATTTATAAATGACTTAAATAAAAAAGGATATTAAGATAATAAAAGTGGTTTCGTTTCTAACATGGCAACAGACGAACTTGACTTCAAAAGCACGGAAGAAATTAAAGTATCTGAAAGTATAATAAATCAGGTTATAGGCCAGGAAGAAGCTGTTGAAGTTGTAAAAAAGGCAGCTAATCAAAGAAGACACGTCTTATTGATAGGCGATCCCGGCACTGGAAAAAGCATGCTTGGAATGGCTTTGGCTGAGCTCCTGCCAAAATCCAAACTTACAGACGTAATAGCTTTCCCAAACCCAAATGATGAAAACCAGCCAATAATAAAAGAAGTTCCTGCCGGCCAAGCCAGAGAGATTGCAAAAAGAGCGCAATTTGAAAGCAGCAAGCTTCTGAAAAACCAGAACATAATCATCCTTGGATTGATAATAATCACCTCAATCCTGCCATACTATTTCTGGAAAACAGGCGCAATCCCTGACATAGTTTACGCTGCTTCAATGATTACAGGCGTAATCTTTATAGTTGGTTTCCTTTTATTCATGAACTTAAGCGCGCGCACATCAACAAACAGGCTTGAAGTTCCAAGAGTAATAGTAGACAATTACAACAAAAAGAACGTTCCTTTCTTCGATGCAACAGGAGCTCGTGCAGGCGCTTTGCTGGGAGATGTTTTGCACGATCCTTTCCAGTCAGGCGGCTTAGGCACTCCAGCCCATCAGAGAGTAGTTGCAGGAATGATTCATAAAGCGCATAACGGCGTTTTATTCGTAGATGAAATTGCTACATTGCATCCAAGAACTCAGCAGGAACTGCTTAGCGCATTGCAGGAAAGGCAATTTCCAATAACTGGGCAAAGCGAACGCTCAGCCGGCGCAATGGTTAGAACTGAGCCAGTCCCATGCGATTTTATTCTGGTCGCAGCTGGAAATGTAGAAACAGTCAGGCACATGCATCCTGCATTACGCTCAAGAATCAGAGGCTATGGTTATGAAGCTTTCATGAATGAAACAATGCTCGATACAAAAGAAAACAGGATGAAAATTGCTAGATTTATTGCCCAGGAAGTTAAGAAAGACAAAAAAATTCCTCATTTCAGCAGAGAAGCAGTTGAAGTTGTTATTGAAGAGGCAAAACGCAGAGCAAACAGAAAGGGCCATTTAACTTTGCATCTGCGTGGATTAGGTGGAATAGTTCGTGCTGCTGGCGACTTGGCAAAAGAAGATAATGCAAAACTGGTTCAGAAAATTCATTTCGAGCGCGCGAAGAAGCTCGCTCGTCCGCTGGAACAGCAGATAGCTGACAAATACATTGAAAGAAAAAAGGAATACGAAGTTATTGTAACAGAAGGCAATCGTGTAGGCAGAGTTAACGGCTTGGCTGTAATTGGCTCTGGCACAGCTTTTAGTGGCATATTACTTCCAATTGAAAGCGAAGTAACACCAGGCGGCAAAGGCACTCAAATAACTGCTACAGGAAAGCTTGGAGCAATAGCAAAAGAGGCAATAAAAAACGTACGTGCAATTATTATGAAATACTTTGGCGAGGACATTAAAGAAAAGCACGATTTATTTGTACAATTTCTGCAAACTTATGAAGGCGTTGAAGGCGATAGCGCAAGCATAGCAGTAGCGACTGCAATAGTTTCAGCGTTAAAAGAAATTCCCGTTCGCCAGGACACTGCAATGACTGGCTCGCTAAGCGTTAGGGGAGACGTTTTGCCTGTTGGCGGAGTTTCAAGCAAAGTAGAAGCAGCAATAGAGGCTGGAATAAAGCGCGTAATTGTTCCAAATTCAAACTTAAAAGACATAATTTTAGACAAAGACAAGCTTAAGAAAATAGAAATCATACCCGTAGAAAGAATAGAGCAAGTGCTGCAGCAGGCTTTAATCTGGAAAGGCAAGCAAAATTTGCTAAGGCAGTTACAATTAGCTTAAAAAATAGTGCAATAAAAGTTAGCCGTGCCCTTAATTTTGCTCGTGAGCTTGTCTACTCGTAAGATGGTTAGAGGAGGTCTTTTTAATCAAATGAATTAATGTTAAACAAATAGAAACAAAACAAATAAAAAAGACCGAACGAGCAGGCACGGCTTTGTTAAAGCCAAGGTATATGACACTTCAACGAAACTTTTTTATAGGGTTAAGATTTACCAGCAAACGGTGTGAGAGATGGTAGAAAGCATACACGAAATAAAAGAGTGTCCGGACTGCGCTTCAATGGACATAATCTACAACGATCGCAGACAGCAGGTAATCTGTAAGGAATGTGGGCTAATTTATGAGCCGTTAACTCCAAAAGAAGAAGAAACTTATTTTAGTGCTCCAAGGAGGGCTGAGTCTAAACAACAAACTCAAAAGGCAAAATCACAAAAGAGAACAATAAAAGCAAGAACTAAAAAATCAACACGTGCAAGAAAAAAGCGCATTTAACGCCAATTAACTTTTACTTGATCCGTTCTCCAATAAGGCAATATTTTCGTGTTATCTAATTTACGTTCTT
>CAYJSO010000079.1:0-1597 GCA_964372795.1 uncultured Methanosarcinales archaeon | reverse complement strand
ACGTTCTTTTCCACTTCCTGCTTTATACGCAATCAACCCATGCCATGCAATCATGGCAGCAGTATCAACTAAAAATTCATTTTCCGGCGCAAAGAATTTTGCATCCCTTTCATCGCACATTATCCTGCACATTTCCTGCAATCTTTTGTTGCAAGCAACCCCTCCGCCAAGCAGCAATTCAGTTTTTCCAGTGTGCGCCATTGCTCTTTCTGCAACCTCAACAAGCATCGCAAATATTGTTTCCTGCATCGAGTAGGCTAAATCCTCTTTGCTGTACTTTCTGCTTTTTATTTTTTCTCTCAAATTTGTAAATAATCCTCCAAAACTAACATCCATTCCTTTCACAACATAAGGCAGCTCAGCTAATTTTTTGCCTTTCAATGCAAGAGATCCAATTCCCATCTCCCTCGCAACGCTGTCAATAAAATTTCCAGCACCCATATCAAGTGTTTCGCCAAAAACACGATACTTTCCTCCTTCATAAGCAATAACCTGCGTATTTGCTCCGCTCACATAAAGCAAAACAGGATCTTTTGCTTTTGTTTTTATTTCACCAATGCTCAAATGCGCAATGCAGTGATTTACCCCAACAATTGGCTTTTTATACTTCAGTGCTAAACATCTGGCAACAAATGCCCCAACTCTCAAACAATTCCCAATTCCAGGCCCCTGAGAAAACGCAACCACATCAACATCTTTCAGTTTCAAATTTGCATGAACAAGTGCCTCATTCAAAACCTTTTCCCAAACATCAAAATGATGCTGCGCAACCTCAGCAGGAATCATCCCTTCCTGCTCCGTAACAAAGCTATCTCTGCAATTAGCCAGCACATTCCCTTTATTGTCTACAATCCCAACGCCAAACGTGTGCGCAGTTGTTTCTATGCCGAGTGTTATCATTTTAGCGCCGATAAGAGAGGGTTATTTAAAAGTTTCTTCATAAAAGCCAGAGCGACAAAACACAAGGTGTTTTGGCGTGCCAGAAAGCCGTGCTTTCTGTGCAACTGCGGAGGTCATCTAGTTAAGGATTAACAATAGTTTTATCCGACGCTAAATTAATTAAAAGTTAAATAAAAGTAAAATCAAAAACAGAAAATAAAAAATAAGTTAACTAAAATTAAAAAAGATAAACCGCACAAACAGAAAACCAAGTATGGACGTTAGTAGCTGCACGCTGAACACCTCGCCGAAGCTTGGTGCGTACACGTCAGCTCTATCAAACAGCTGTTTTTGCTGTGTCCTAAGGTGTCTTTTTTCACGGTGGGTTTCATGCTTAGATGCTTTCAGCATTTATCCCTTGACGCGTAGCTGCCCAGCTCGCCTTGTCAGACGACTGGTAGACCAGAGGCGCCGAGCCCTCGTTCCTCTCGTACTAAGGGGCCCTTCCATTCAGACACCATGCATCTCCAATAGATATCAAACCAACTGCCTCACAGCGTTGTGAACCCAGCTCACGAACCCTCTATTAGGGGCACCAGAAGCTTTGCTTCTCAGTGCCCTTTTAATGGGTGAACACCCCCACCCTTGGCGGCTTCTGCACCACCAGGATAGGAAGAGCCGACATCGATGTAGCAAGCCGCGCCGTCGATATGAACTC
>CAYJSO010000078.1:0-4768 GCA_964372795.1 uncultured Methanosarcinales archaeon | reverse complement strand
GCCAGAAACACGGAAGTCCATCTTCTGCATCACTTTAATTGCGTCTATGTAACGCTGAGTTAATAGTGAGATGTCTATGTCCCATGGATCCATCTGCTCGCTTTTTACTAAGTCGTAAAGCAGAGTTTTCCAGTTAATGTCGTCTTTTTCAAGAAGGATGCTAAGGACGTCGTGGTGTTGCATTTTTTATCTCTTTTTATGTTTTATTTAGAATGAAGGATTGTTGTATATAAAGGTTTTGAAGTAAAACTGCGATAACATGTCTTGTTGTTTACTTATATGTCTGGCACATATCTCTGCCAGCTTTGCGAATCGTGCGGGTAAATCCAAACTTCTTTTGCAGTTTTAATATTCAACTGCTCAAGTAGAATTTCTAGGCATTTTTCTTTAGCCGCCTCTTCTCCTATCGATAACTCTTCTATACCTGATAATAAACTACATTCGTCTGCAGGATGGTAAGGCTTTTGCCAGTAATAGATGAGAAAGTGCCCAAATTCCACCCGGTAAAAAACACGCCAATTATACCGCCTACATAATGTATCGGTACTTATTAAATCAGGCTGAGGCTCATCCGAATAATGGGGACCAAATTGCGTATCAGCACTATACCCTCTCTCTCCTTCGACTATAAAAACTCTAGATTCATCTCTATCTAAAACAATTTTTGGCCTTTCTTCTTGTTTGATAACTTTTCCCCTTTTCATAGTTCCAATACGATAAGTAATTTTGACAATGACATTTTTTAACCCCAATACCTTTATTTTCAATCACCATTTTTTAATACTACAATACTATTTTATCTTCCTCACAACCCCATTCGTCGCATCAACTTCAACCAAATCACCGTCTTTAAAGACTTTCGTTGCTTTCTGCAAGCCAATTACGCATGGAACTCCAAGCTCTCTGCTTACGATTGCTGCATGGCTCGTAACACCACCATAATCTGTTAAAATTGCAGCAGCTTTCTCCATTGCCGGAACTAAGTCGGGGTTTGTTGCGATGCTTACTAATATGTCACCTTTGTTCATCTTTTTTATTTCAGCTGGATTGTTAATGATTTTAACAGTTCCTTTTGCTTTGCCCATGCAGGCGCACATGCCTTTAAGCTCAGTTATGTTGTCTTCTATTTTTTCTTCAAACTGCTTTGAAAGCAGTTCAGCTTCTCTGTTGTGGAACATTGCCTCTTTTCCTTTCTCTGCGTAGTAAACACAGAGCTTTGTCCTTTGATTAATTACAAAGTTGTCAATTTTGCCATTCAACAAAGCTTCTTTTATTTCAGAATAAAGCATGAAGCGAATGTGATCCAAGTCAATTCCTAAGCGCCTGGCTGCCTCGAGGAAGAGATTTTCAATCAGATATAAACCTTTAATTTGTATATCGCGACGGTAAACCTTAGTAATCATAAAGTCGCCAAAGACGTTAAAGATTTTCTGATGTTTTTCGTCTATGTTCAGCTGCTTGAAAAGCTCTTCTTTTTCCTTCTTTTCTTTTACCGGCTTTTCATGCTCGTCTTTCAGTTTTTTATCTATGTTTATATTGCTGTTAAACAAATCTTCTAAGTTGTTAATGTAATCCTCAACTGTGTAAATTCCCTGTGTGCCGAGGAAGTTGTACTTAACATGGTGATATTTTTCCCAATGGTTTTCTATCAATTGTTTTATTTTTGGCTTTAGTTTTTGCAGTATTGCATCAGCGTCTTGTGTTTTGAAAAGCTTTAATTGTGAGCTGTCTGCCTGAATTTTTAATGCTAATTGCAAGAAGTCTTCAAGTTCAATGCTGACAACGCTTTTTTTGCCTGTATTTGTAAGCTTAACGAAATATTCATTCAGCTTTGTTAAGTCAGTTGTTTTAGTTTTCAAATAGTTTTGTAAATATATTGTAAAATTATTGTGGAAGTTATCTGAAGCAGGAGGCAGCCAGAACCATGGGTAAGCTTCCGTGTGTATTTTGCGGTATTCTTCAATCAGCTCCCAGAGCTGTTTGTTGTATAAGGACATTAATTCATCCATGTGTTTTTTCTTAAATGTCATTAGGAAAGCATTTAGTTTGTTAGCATGGCTAATGATTTCTTTATTTATGCGCTCGCCGAAAGCTGGGCTTTGCTTGATTAAATTAACGATGTGTTCGCCAAGTGCAAAAGAATCCTGCTTGCCAAAGTAGTATTTCTGATGATAGCCGCGGTGGACAGAGATTACCTTTTTGTAATTTATCCCAATTGTCTTAGCCAAGCCGTTTACAAAAGAGTTAAGCCAAATCTGGCAGAACAACGGCTCAATGTCCGGAATGTCTTCTGCCAAAAGCCAAGGGTCTTTGTCATGCTTGAGATATTTGAATTGTGTTTGTTGCATTTTCATTTTCATTTAACCTTATTATTTTTGTTTTGTTTATTTATCTTTTCTCTTTCAGCTTCGTACTGCTTTGTATCTTTTAAATTAGCAGGTTCTATTATCCTATCTAATGTTAATGAAAATACTGCTCCTGTTGGAGTTATTGTTACAGGGCTTCCAATGCCATATTTTCCAGCTAACTCTTCTAAAACTCTGCGTCTTTCAGCTTGCTCGTAGTCAAGGATAGCAAATCCTCTTTGTTCCCCTTTTTCATTTTCGAGAACAAAACCATATTGCCAACATTTTTTCCAAGGATGATCCTCAGAAACTGGTAATGGACCTAGATAGTTAGCAATTATTTTTCCGCTGTAGACTTCTTTAATTAATTCTTGTTTGACTGGTAATTCTAATGCAGGTGGCTCCTGAGAAGAAAAATAATTTGTGAATTTGTCAATTGCAAGAATGCCAAAAGTTGCTAGCGTAGCTCCACCAAGCACGATGAAATCTGCAGGATAAGTTTTTACCATTTCCTTGATTTTCTTGGTTAGTGACATTATTTATCATCCTCAATGACTTGATAATAACATAATCTTAACATATTTTTTAATGGATATTTTTGGTCTGCTGAACTAGGAGAGCCCCAGATTTTCACTTCGTGCCAAGCTTCGCTCGCTTCAATGCGAACAAATTGAGTGCAAATACGTTCTTCTAATGCCGCCTGTCTAGAAAATCTAAAAGGTGGCTGTCCTGGTGTTGTAGTTGGTTCTAGACGCCAGTTTCCACTAGCAAAGAATACTGCGATATAATGCTGTAAATCTCTAATAGAAGAATAACGCAAGCGACGCCCGTGGGCAAGTAGTTCTGTTTCAATTGGTTTTCCATCTGTAAAGTCAAAGACTATTGTTGGAGGTGCATCTCTTCTTCGTCCGTCTAAGTATTCGTCAAGATGTTTCATTACTTCTTCGATCGTTGTGTTCATTTTTTATCTCGTCAGATTTGATCTACAACCCCAGCAACTGCGTATTTTCTTTCAGTTCTTTTAGGTTGTGCTAATGTTTCTTCTGTTTTGCTTTCTTCTGCTTTCCCATTAACTCCAAGCTGAGTTCTAACTAAATCGTATGTTGCGTTTTGAGGCCTGCCTGTCAGCGGAGCGATTAATGTAAGTGAGACTGCTCCAGTTACCATATCTTCCCAACTTTTTCTAGCTGGCAACATATACAAAAAGTACAAAGGCGTTTGGCCTGTCGCGAAAATTAACACATCAGCGAAATATTTCTTTAACCAATGGCTTTTTTTGGTAACGCCAAGCTTCTCTCTCGCCCAATCCATGTAAACACCATAAGGACGACCTGTGAGTGTGTTTCCAACTGCTGCAGCTGCCCTTGTTTTAGCTACTTGCGGAACAGTCATTCCTACAATGAAGTATTCGTTTAATGAATATACTAATGAAAAGAGGTTATTTGCAACTCCGTCTACCAAGAACTTGTAAACAGAAACCTTTCCAAGTTTTTTAACAATATTTGAAACTCCTTCTACCCCTCTCTTTGCTTGTTCTTCTGATAAGCCGTATTCTGTAAAGACTTGTACTGTTCTATTTTCTAAAGATGAAAAATCATTTTCTCCAACAACAGCCTGCGCTAAATCAGCTAAATCAAAATCGCGCAAATCAGCCATTCGTTCTTTTCCAACTAAACGTTCGAGTGTTTTGAAGAGGGTCATTTTTAGTTCACCTCGCAACTATCCTAACCGGTCGAATTCCTAGGTTGTCTTGTACTCCATCTCTTGTAAAAAAGAGATTTAGAGCAAGAGAAGAATCTCCTTGACGGACTGTTACAACTTTGTTTTGAGGTTGCCTTGCTCCGTATGTATAAAGTTCTTTTCCAATTGGGCGATTAAATTCGCGAATACCAAAATAACCGAATTCACCTGATTTTTTAAGTGCGGAAGGAAAACCAAGAATGCCTAAATTACTTCTATCAAACGAGCCATTTACTTCATAGTCTCTAAAAACTATATCTTTGTCTATTTGTTTAGCTTCGTGTGGTAATGTTAGTTGTCTTTCTAATGTTCCAATTTGAAATGTTAAAGCATAATGGTCATCTCTTATTGCAGTTTGTCTAACTACTCCATCTAAAAATTCACTAAATTGTTTCATATCTTCAAGCACTCTGCTAAAATATGCTTCTCCTGCCGATGCGTGTTCTTTTACAAAAGGAATTACCACACCATACATTAAGCTAGGCGATAATAAAGTGCATAAAAATGATTGAGCTAGTTGCTTTCCATCATCGTAAGAAATATTATCTAAAACATCTCCATCTTTACCTTGTATTTCTACTCCAAGACGCAAAGCTCTTTCTCTAACTTCCTTGTTGATTCTCAAAACTTCGCTACCAACAAGGATGTCGTGATGTGCATCGTGCAGCGCCCGACCCTGGGGC
>CAYJSO010000077.1:4128-4824 GCA_964372795.1 uncultured Methanosarcinales archaeon | reverse complement strand
TTGATGAGATAAAACTAGAAAACGGGGTTAACTTGGAAGGTCTTGCTTCGAGCGGAAAATTAAAACCTGGGATGATTATAGGCGCGTATAATCCTACGAGCAAGTACAACGGCAGAGAGGACGTTAAGAAAGCAGGATACACTCATAATTTACTTTATCTTGGAAAAGACGAATACGGAAAATTATATTTTGCCGATAAATTAGGCAAAGAAACTAGGCAAAAGATAAGCTTGGATGAATTGCGAGCAAAAAATAAACTTGTACCTATTGAGGTTTTGTATTTAAAATGAAAAGAAATTTGCTAAAAAGAATATTTGATCACGCTCTTCCAATATCTTTATTTTGGATTATTGAACTGGGTGGTGTAAATATAGGATCTTATTATGCTAACCGGGCTGCTATGCAAATTCTTGAAGATAGAAAGGGCGTTGATGAAGCAGTCTGTTACGCCAAAACAAAAAACTATAAGGAAAGAAAAAAAGATTCTTTGCTTAGGCCATTTATAGGAACTTTGGGAGCAAGAAAAGCATGGACTGAATATATTGAGATGAATGAATAAAGCTTATGGCAGACTCAATTGCGATAAGCTTTATATAGGAGATTTGCTATTTTTGAGCATGGAAAAAAAGAGTTTATTTCTGCTTGCAGCTTTAACGTTTTTTGTAATGCCCTTTGCTTCTGCTGAGATTTTTATAG
>CAYJSO010000077.1:0-4118 GCA_964372795.1 uncultured Methanosarcinales archaeon | reverse complement strand
ATAATAACGGCGATGAACTGAACGCGCAAGTTACATTAATTCCAAATACAGCTACAACAGAGCATTTTATTGCTGACCTTGTTTGCGGAAGTATTTCTATAAATGTGTTCAATAACTATTACAACCTGCAGGCAGGGGAAGAAAGGCAAATCAGCGTTGGAACAAGGATTCTCAATCCTTTATTAAATAACCTTCGCTCCAGCTGCGTGCTATTAATGAGATATGGAATTGAAACAGCAAGCAGCAGCACTTTTATGCTTTCTAAAAAAATTAATATTGATGCTGAACTTGATTTTGAAGAATACATGCCTGCTGGAACAGCCACCATTATTGGTATAGCAACAAAAGAAAGCGGATCTAACGTAAATGGTTTTGCAGAGGTTTTTGTTGATTCTTTGAACGTATACGCTTCAACAAGCGTTATTGGGGGGGCTATCCAATCTTCTTTTCAGGTTCCGCAAAAAGCAAAATCAGGCCCGCATAACCTAACCATACGCGTCTATGACACTGACGCCAACGGCCTTGTATTAAATGACGCGAGCATAAGCAAAGAATTTACTGTCGGACAGGTTTTGACTGAACTTAAAATCATAGTTAACAATGAAAATATTATGCCTGGAAATGATTTTACTTACAGGGCAAATACTTACGACCAGGCAAACGATATTATTAATGAAGATATTGCCGTAGTTATTTACGGGCCCAATGATGTAATTTTTGAGAAAAAACTCATAAAGCCAGATACAGAACAGAGAATACTTTTCTCCTTAAACGACACTCCAGGATACTGGAAAATAGAAGCCAAAGCAGGGGAATTTGAGAAGAAAAAACTATTTTATGTAAACGAGATTAAGAAAATCCAAACAAGCCTTATAAACAATACTTTAATCGTCACAAATATGGGAAATGTGGTTTACAAAGGGCCTTTGGAAATAACAATTGGCTCAAAAGTTGAAGTGAGGCAGCTTAATTTACAAATTGGAGAAACGCAGAAATTCAAATTATATGCGCCTGAAGGAAATTACCAGATAAGCGTTAATGATGGTCAGGAAGCTGCTGTGCTTGGAAACACATACTTAACAGGAAACGCTGTTAGAGTTGTTGATGTAAGGGAAGGGATTATAGAAGCTGTCGGCAACCCTGTAATCTGGTGGATGGGAGCAGCGTTATTTATCTTAATTGTGGCGCTTGTGCAAGTGAAAAGAAGATTAAGGAGCAGGAAAGAAAATGCTCTTGCACAATCAATGGACTTGAAATTAAAACCAACGCAGCCAAGCTCTATTGCAGCACCTTCTTTATCAATACAGCAGGGCACAAAAGAAAATGCTGCTGTAATTGTGTTAAAAGCTCAGGGAGTGAATTCGCCGCAGGTAACAGATACTATGAATAAAACGCTAACTCTTGCAAGCAGGGCGGGGGCAAAAATATATGTTGAGGGAGATTACAGAATAATTTTATTCTCAAAGAGATTGACAGGGCAGGATGCTAATGAGCTTTTGGCGATAAAGACCGCGCAGTCAATGGAAGATTCCCTCAATAATCATAATAAAATGTTTAGTGATAAAATAAGCTTTGGAATAGGAATTAACGAAGGGGAAATAATAAGCGAAATGAAAGAAGGCCACTTTAAATTTACTACGATTGGAGGCCTCATAAGCACAGCAAAAAGAATTTCTTCGCTTGCTGAAGGAAAAGTCCTGCTTTCAGATTCAATGCACAGAAAAGTAATAAACACTGTAAGGACAGAGAGAGTAGGAGATGGAAGCGTCTGGGCTGTGAGGAAGGTTACTGACCACTCAATGCATTCTGATTTCTTGGAGAGATTTAAAAAGAGAGTTTAGTGGGGTGCGTTGTGACTTGATGGATAAGGCCATAGTGCTCTATCTTTGATAATTTTGGATTTTATGCTCAATTGTTAAACCGCCAATTTCATTGAAGTAGGAAAGTTTTCTAAAAGCTCTCGCTGGAAAGAATACCTGCTACTGACGTCATAAAACTCTAAACTAGAGATTCTCGTAACTTCATCCATTTTTTCATCTCTCGTTTATTCATGATTCTAAACGGATGTTTATGTATATTTCTAATAAGTGCTTTCTTTATTTTTTCAGGCGTGGTTCTTCGAAAAATAAATCCCGTATTGAGTATTTTCTTTTTACCTTGACGTTTTATGGAAAATACTTCGATCCAGAAAGGGATTTGATCAGTAAGGCCATAATAGTTGGCCGCACTCCACCCACCAATAAAGTAGTCCTTTCCGCTCATGATTTCATCAGCTAAAATAAAAGGATCTTCAGCCCATCCACCACTTTTAGCTTTTATTGGAACCAAATAATATTTTTCTTTGTTAAGTTTAACGATACGTTTCTTTTTTAAAAGATTTTTAATAGTATTATACCGCTGCCATCTATCTTTAAAAAAATGTGCGATATCTTTTATTGTAAAGAAATACTTCTGATAGAATTCAAGCCATGCTATAATTTCTATTTCCTTCCGAGATAATCCTCTAATTTCAGGCATATCATGTATTCACTATTTTAATATTAGATATTGTATACTAAACGTCACTTTTAAATAATCTTCTTACATCCTTTGTTAAAAGGAGGTGTATTAATTATGCTTGAATGTTTAAACTGCAAATCTGAAAAAGTTTTAAAAAGAGGATTTAGATACAATAATCTCGGTAAAAAACAAAAGTATTTTTGTCAAGATTGTAATAAATGGTTTGTAGAGAATGATGGATTTAAGAGGATGAGAAATGACTCAAAAATTATTGTGCTTGCAATTCACATGCACAATGAAGGTCTTTCTCTTTTTCAAGTAAAAAACATTTTGTGGCAACATCATGGAATAAAAGTAACAAGGAGAACAATCAGCCAATGGACTAAAAAATATTCCGCTTTTTTAAAATCCTATAAACTTACTAACTCCAAGACTTAAAGGGAGACAGCATCTTGATGAAAAATATGTTAAAGTTAAAAAGGATAAATGTTTTGACTTAAATTGTATTGATAATAAAACTAAATTTGTAACTGCTCATTTATTCGTCGATAAAAGAACAAAAGCAAATTGTATTAAGTTTTTATCACAGATAAAAGAAAATTGTTATGGGCAAATTCTAGCCAATTATTATACAAGAAAATATTTTGATAAAAACTATCCATTAATCAAATTTGTTTGTGATGGATTTGAAAATTATAGAAACGCATTTAACAAATTATTTTATCGCGTTGCAGAACTGCAATTCGGAGTTCCAATTGCATGGAAAAAATATAAAAGAAAATACAATAACAATGCGATTGAAAGATATAATGGAAAAATAAAAGACCGATTGAATGGAATGAGGAGCCAGTTCAAAAGTTTTGATTATGCCAATTCATTTCTAAATTTTAGGAGAATAATTCACAACTTTGTTAATCCACATCAGCAATTAAATGGAAAAACACCAGCAGAAAAGGCAGAGATAAAACTTGAGTTGGGAAGAAATAAACTGTTAGAACTTATCAGATATGTTGCAAAGCTTAGATGACGATAAGTTTACAGTATCGTTTTTGAAATTCTTTTAAATAATGGGAGATTTGTTGGACTTTCAGATAATAAATTTAGTATACAAGAACACGCCGAAGAAGTGCTAAAGAAAATTAAAGAAGCCGGAATAGAACCTGAGATCTTAGACTAAAATGAAACTTTACAGAATTTTTCTCCCAAAAACTTACAATAATAAGAAGAAGATTCCTATGGTTATGATTCTCAAAATAGCCGAAGAAATAGAAAAAAGATTTGGCGGATACTCTATGAATCCATTTGCATACTTGCCAGTTATAGATGGCTCATGGACTGATAAAGAAGGATTAAATTATAAAGAAGAACAATTTTTATTTGAGATTTTCGTGGAAGACACTTTTAAGAATAAAAATTGGATAAGAGCCTATAAGGAGATAATAAAGCAAGAATTAGACCAAAAGGAAATTTTTATAATAGAAATGAACGCCGAAGTTGTATAAAACAACCGCGACTTAACAAGCGAGGAGAATTTGGCTAAAACAACCGATTAATTAACGGCATCATTGTTCGCTAACTACTTTCCTTGTAATTCAGGAAAAACGTAAGTGCCGTCTTTT
>CAYJSO010000076.1:0-4973 GCA_964372795.1 uncultured Methanosarcinales archaeon | reverse complement strand
CACCAGCACTAACAACTTCTTGCTTGCTACCAAGTTGATGTGCTAACAACGGCTGCCCATTTACCCCAGTTCCTATGTAGAGTGCAACATGCGTGTACTTAACTGGCTCTCCTCTGCTGTCTTTTCTTCCATTATACCCGCTTCTCGGATTTCTCATCCCAACAACCATTCCCGACCTTAAATCTCCCTTATTTTCAAGCTCATCAAGATTTAACACATTTCCATTATCTTCTACAACAATCCTGTCACGCAATCTTCTATCCCAAGCGTCTGCTGCTTCATACTCCAATCCAAACATATGCGCAGCTGCCCTTCTAACATAACCTGAACAATTTGACGCCGGCAGACCTTTAAACTGAGGAACAAAAGTAGTAGTAACTTTCCCATTAACTAAAACTTTAACTGGAACAAACAAATCAGGCACATCAATTCCTAAACTGATTCCAAGACGCCCAAAAACTTCTCCGGCATATTTTTCGCTATTAGCAGAGCCATTGTAAGCTTTAACTGCCTCTCTCCACGGCAACGTTCCTCTAACATAAAACTCATTTCTTGCTGGCTTTACCCACAACCTCATTCCCTCTCTTAGAAAATCAGTATTTGAAACAGCCGGATTATACTTTCTTAAAGTTGACACAGTTGTCCCTTGCTCTTTCGCTATTTTAAACAAGCTGTCTCCTTTCCGCACAACATATTCCCCAAACTTTCCTTCCTCCACAACCCCGCTATCAAGCACGCACTTTTTCATCCACAACAATAAAATCCCGCCATCTATGCTCGCTTCAGCTGTAATTCTTTCATTATCATCTAGCACACCATAATCTAACTTTCTTTTCTTCAACGGAGTTTCCTTAAATGGCTTGAATCTACCCAAACCCCCCCTATCTAAAAACCTTAAAACACCTTCAAGCCCTTCCTGCAAAACTCTTAATCCAAAATCCCCTTCATTAGCAATCTGCATAGGATCATGTCTAAATGCCTTAGAGCCTTTCGTCCCGCTCTCTTGAATTATAATTGACTTAACTAAATTAGGATCAAGCATCTCATAACCAGCCCAGCCGTTTTTCTCGAACAAATCTTCAAACACATTGTTCCAAAATTCTGTGGTAGTAAGAACTAAATAATCATACTCGTCAACATGCTCAAACCCTGCAAAGCTTTCAACTTCATACTTCCTGACCCTAATTTTGGCTGCGGAAGTATCTTCTAAAACAATTTCTTCTAAAGGCTCTTGATTGACAACAGCTTTTTGTGCAACAGCTGTTTTTTGCACCCTTGCCTCATTAACAACAGCATCTGCAGCTCCAGTACTCTCTTTAATAAACCCACAATAAAGCGCAGCTATTAATGCAGCCGGCAATGGTACAACCCACCCAGGAATGTTCGGAAATCTCATAAGAAGCCTCCAAAATTGCCTATTTATAAACCTTTCTATTTTAACCACTTAAAAGTAACTATAAATAAAAATTAATTAAATAAGTTAAAAGAAAGTAAAAAAAGTATAAATTAAGATAAAAATAATTAACAAAAAAAATAATAACAAAAAATTAAAAAACAACACAAAATAAAACCTTAAAAATAAACAAACAAACTTACTTAACTCCCAACTCCTCCTTCAGCCTCTCAACCATATCCGTCTTCTCCCACGTAAAGTCTGCATCATCCCTTCCAAAATGCCCGTATGCAGCTGTTTTCCTGTAAATAGGCCTCCTCAATTTTAAATGTCCTATCATCCCGCGAGGCGTTAACGGAAATATCTTCTTAACCGCTTCCTCAATTTTCTCCTCGTCAACTTTCGCTGTTCCATTACAACGGACAAGCACGCTGACAGGATGCGGCACTCCAATCGCATACGCTAATTGAACCTCGCATTTATCAGCTAACCCGGCTGCAACAATATTCTTGGCAATATACCTTGCCATATAGCTCGCGCTTCTGTCAACTTTGCTCGGATCTTTGCCGCTAAAAGCACCGCCGCCATGGCTTCCATGCCCGCCATAAGTATCAACAATTATTTTGCGTCCAGTCAACCCAGAATCAGCAACAGGTCCGCCAACAACAAACCTTCCAGTTGGATTAATAAAGTATTTTGTATTTTCATCCAGCCACTTGCCGCAAACTGGCTTAATTATCCTGTCAATAACATCTTTCCTTATCTGCTCCAAGCTAACATCAGGATGATGCTGCGTGCTAACAACAACCGCATCCACTCTAACCGGCTTTCCGTCACTATATTCAACCGTAACCTGGCTTTTTCCATCTGGGCGTAAATACCACAACTCTCCTTTTTTCCTAGCTTCAGCAAGACGATAAGTCAGCTTATGCGCCAAAACAATCGGCAATGGTAAAAATTCCTCAGTTTCATTTGTCGCAAACCCAAACATCAGGCCTTGATCGCCAGCTCCTGGCTCTTCTTTAACAACACCTAATGCAATATCCGGGCTTTGCTCAGAAATAGCAACTAAAACACCGCAGGCGTCCGCCTCAAAGCCGTATTCGTGGTTGTCATAGCCGATTTCGCGGATGGTGTCACGTACAATTTTTTGAACATCAACATAAGTAGTGGTTGTGACCTCCCCCGCAACCACAACGAATCCAGTTTTCGTTAAACATTCAATAGCAACCCTTGCTTCAGGATCATCTTTTATAATCGCATCTAATATGGCATCGCTTATTTGGTCCATCATTTTATCGGGGTGGCCTTCCGTTACACTCTCTGACGTAAAAAAGTATTTTCTATCCATCTTCCAACTCACCTCATATAACAGCGGCATACAAAAAACAACATTTCCTTATAAACCTTCCTGATAAAAATATTCCAACAGGAATAAAAAGAAAGATTTAAATATTAATAGATATCTAAAATACTGAAACAACTACTGCGCCACTAAATTGCGAGCGAGCAGGCGCAGTTGTTTCAGCAAAATGCCAACCGAACTAACTGAAATAAAAAAAATAAGAAAAAAGCTTGGCTTAACACAGACAGAACTGGCTAAAAAAGCATCTGTCTCACAGTCATTAATCGCAAAAATCGAATCAAATTCTTTAGACCCCGGCTACAGCAAAACAAAACAGATATTTGACGCGCTGGATGAACTTACAAAAAAAGAAGAAAAAACCGCAGAGCAAATAATGGTAAAGAATGTTATAACAGCCAACTCAAACGAAAAAATTACAAAGATAATAAAAGCAATGAAAAAGCACGCAATCTCTCAAATACCAGTCATAGAGCATAACAAACCTATTGGCTTAGTAACAGAAACAATAATTTTAGACAAAATAAGTTCAGGCAGCGACATCACGCATCTAAAAGCAAAAGACGTAATGGAAGACTGCCCCCCAATAGTTTCCACGAAAACTCACACAAGCGCAATCGCCAATTTACTACATTATTTTCCAGTTGTTTTAGTTGTAGAAAAAGGTTCTTTAAAAGGAATTATTTCAAAATCAGACTTGATTAGCAAGATTGTTTAAAAAGCTTTAAATAACATTATAAACTTCTTCAAAATATGCCATATGAGATTCTAAAAACAGAGATGTTCGACAGAAAATTTTCTAAGCTGGATAATTCCGTGCAGTTGCAAATAAAAAAGATTCGTGAACAACTAAAAGAAAATCCTTATATTGGCAAACCGCTTGATTTTGAATTCTTTAGAGAAAAGAAAATTGGAAAATTTAGAGTATACTATCTAATTTACGAAAATTATTCCATAGTTTACATAATAACCATAAGCGAAAAGAAAGACCAGCAAAAAGTAATAAACACAATCAAACTATTCCTAGACAAATACAGGCAAGAAATTGAAGATTGGATAAGAAAAAGAAGACAAAACTAATCTTTCCAAGGCTTCACTCTGCCCTCTTTAATGTCTCTCAAGCCTTGAACCAATTCGCTCAGCAATTCCATATCTATCTCTTCCAGTTTCTTTAACCTTTCAAACTCTTTCTTTGATACAGTAATTGTCTCCATAAAGCCAAATAGAGCTTACTCATTTATATTTTTTATGCTAAATCAGACTTGATTAGCAAGATAAGTTAAGCTGCAGTTCTGTACGGCCTGTCATGAGGATGATCTGGTTCTAAAACATCCAACATAACTTTAATCTTCTTCTCAAGAAAACTTCTGTGCGCCAGAGCATAATCAAAAACTCTTTGTATCGTTCTTAATTTTGACCCTATTTCTGCTATCCCGACGCCTTGATCGCTAAGTTGATAAATAGTGCTCGCCAGCCTATAAGTAAGACACACATTTTCAAAGCGTTTAATTGCACGCGCAGGCTTTGCTCTCCGCTGCTCCCTTAACATCCTATAAACATAGTCCCTGCTCAATCCTAAAAAGTATGCAATATCTGTTCCACCCATACCAATTTCGGCTCCTCTAACTACCGCTTCATTCAATATTTTTGTCCTGTCGCGCTCTCCTGTCTTGCGGAAAGATTTTACGCCAACTTCTTTTAATATCCACCAAACTTCCGGCCCTAACAATCCTAAACCTTCTCCAAGCTTTTCCAAAGTCGGCCTTTCTCCCTTCTTCTGAGCATCATCATACCTTTCAAACAAAGCGACAAGTGTTTGAAGTTGATATCTTGGCCCGCCATGCCCTCGCCTGCTAAACGCGTATTCCACTGCCTTCTTCGCAGCCCATCCATCCTGCTCAGCTTTCTTAACAACATAAGCCTTAAGAAGCGTTGCTATCCGCAAAGATTGACCCCTTATTCCCGTAGCTATTTCTTCCAAATTACTTGCTTTTTCCCGCGCCTCAGCCCTTCTTCTGGCCCTACTATTCCGCCATTGGTAATATTGCCCGGAACCGATTATATAAAAACGATTACCCTGTTTGCTCCCGCCAGCCAACTCTGCCCATTCATTCAAACTATCCGCCCCTTCTATCAAAAAATCCAAATCTGGTTTAATATGTACTGGCGTTAATCTATTAGGAATTTTAATTCCGTATTCCAAACACAGAACTGCTA
>CAYJSO010000075.1:4167-5004 GCA_964372795.1 uncultured Methanosarcinales archaeon | reverse complement strand
TTCCTGTATTTTTAAAATGCTCGCCTCTTCCGACTTTCTCAGCCTTTCAGGCTTCTGACTTTTGCTATCGCAAAAGGGATATAACAGCGATTTTATGGTTCGACTGCGCTTCACTTGTTTCACCCAAATTTTGAGCAAAGCTCAAAACTTCATAAAATCACATAAGCTGTAAAGTAAACGTCGCCCAAATAGGTATTAAATCAGATTAGTAACTCTTTTAAAGCTTCTTTCCATTCCTTTTTTTATGGCTAATGAAGTGGCAGACGATATAGTGAGGAAGGAAACGCCTAATACTAGAGAGGAGATAATTTGTATACTAAACCCCTTGGTAAAGCAGTGGTTCTTTTCTTGCTTTAAGGAATTTAGCTTGCCTCAGCTGTTTGGGGTTATGGAAATTCACTCTAGAAAAAATATTTTGATTTCTGCGCCGACTGGGGCTACTAAAACGCTGACTGGGTTTCTTTCAATTTTAAATGAATTGGTGGACAGCTCTGAGAAGGGGATTTTAGAGGAGCAAGTGTATTGCGTTTATATTTCTCCACTAAAAGCTTTGAATTATGATATTGAAGTAAACTTGAAGCGGCCATTAAAAGAGATGGAGGAGATAGCTGGAAAAGAATTTGGAATAAGAATTGGTGTGAGAACGGGAGATACAACACAGAAAGAGAAAGCAGCTATGCTGAAGAAAACGCCGCATATTCTGATAACAACGCCTGAAAGCCTGGCTATAATGCTGAATTCGCCGAAATTTGTTGAGAAGCTGAAAAATGTGCAGTGGTGCAGTGTTGATGAGGTGCATGCTTTAGCGGAAAACAAGAGAGGAACCCATTTGTCATT
>CAYJSO010000075.1:0-4157 GCA_964372795.1 uncultured Methanosarcinales archaeon | reverse complement strand
CTCTGTCGCTTGAAAGATTGCAGAAGCTTTCTGGATATATGGCGAGAGTTGGGTTAAGCGCAACTGTTGCTCCGCTTGATGAAATTGCAAGGTTTTTGGTCGGCTATGAAAATGGCGCTGAGAGAGATTGCGGAATAGTTGATGTGCAGTTTATCAAGCAAGCGGATCTTAAAGTTTTGAGTCCAGTCAGCAATCTCATTGATATGGAGCATAAGAGCGCGCATGATGCCATGTACAGGCTGATCAATGAGCTGATTCAGCAGCACAAGACAACGCTTGTTTTTACGAATACGAGAAGCGCTACTGAAAGAGTTGTTCATAATTTAAAGGAAAAATTTCCTTCGCTGTATAATGCTGAGAATATCGGCGCGCATCACAGCAGCCTGGGAAAATCATTAAGAAAGAATATTGAAGAAAGATTGAGGAATGGAGAGCTGAAGGTAGTTGTCTGCTCGACTTCGCTTGAATTGGGGATAGATATTGGCTATATTGATTTGGTTATTTGTCTCGGCTCACCAAAGTCAGTTGCAAGGTTTTTGCAGAGGGCTGGGAGGGCTGGACACAGGCTGCATGATAAAGTTAAAGCGCGAATAATTGTAATGGACAGAGATGATTTGGTTGAATGCTCGCTTTTGTTAAAGAGCGCAATTGAAAAGAAAATAGACAGAGTGCACATTCCTACGAATTGTTTAGATGTATTAGCACAGCATATTTACGGCGTTGCGATAAATGCGCAGACGAAAGCCAAAGATTTGTATGAAAGAGTCAAGCAGAGCTATTGCTACAGAAATCTGAGCTACAAAGATTACGAAGAGCTGCTGAAGTATCTGGCTGGAGAGTATATTTCGCTTGAAGACAGGCATGTTTATGCAAAAATATGGTGGGATAAAGAGACTGATGTGATTGGAAGGAAAGGAAGGCTTGCTAGAGTGATATATATGACTAATATCGGGACAATTCCGGACGAAACTTTTGTGACTGTGAAGATTGCCGGCACTGAGCAGGTTGTTGGGATGATTGATGAAGGATTTTTAGAGAGATTAAGGCCAGGAGACATATTCGTCTTAGGTGGAGAAGTCTATCAGTTCAAGTTTGCCCGCGGCATGGTCGCAAATGTAAATGCGAGCGTCAACAGGCCGCCTACTGTTCCGCATTGGGCAAGCGAGATGCTGCCTCTGAGCTTTGATTTGGCTATGGAAATTGGAAAGTTCCGCAGACTGATGGAAGAGAAATTCAGGTATGGGCTGAGCAAAGATGAAATACTGATGTTTATCAATGAATATTTATATGTTGATGAGAATGCCTCTGAGAGCGTGTATAATTACTTCTGGGAGCAGTATAATTTCACAAAAGTGCCTCATGATAAAAAAATTGTAATAGAGCATTACAGCGACCGCGACAGGAAATATGTAATATTTCATACTTTATTTGGCAGAAGAGTAAATGACTGCTTGAGCAGAGCGGTAGCTTTTGCGATTGGAAGGCAGCAGCACAGAGATGTAGATGTTGGAGTAAACGACAACGGGTTTTACGTTGCTTATGATGGCGCTGTTGATGTGATGAAGGCGTTCAGGGTTTTGAAACCTAACCAGTTAAGGATGATTTTAGAGCAGGCGATTGAAAGCAGCGAAGTGTTGAGGCGCAGATTTAGGCATTGTGCCTGCAGAAGCTTTATGATATTAAGGGAGTATAAAGGGCACAAAAAAAGAGTTGGGAGGCAGCAGGTGAGCAGCAAAATCCTGATGAGCGCTGTGAAAAGAATTGATGATAATTTTCCTATTTTGAAAGAGGCGAGAAGGGAAGTTTTGGATGATTTGATGGATTTCGAGCACACGCAGAAAATACTGGAGCAGGTTGAGAACGGAGCTGTCAGGGTTGAAGAAGTGTATAACCAGACGCCGAGTCCGTTTGCGTTTGGGCTGATTGTGCAGGGGATTGCTGATATTATAAAGATTGAAGAAAGATATGAATTTGTTAAACGTATGCATCAGATGGTTTTAGCTAGGATTGGGATGAAGAAGGAAGTGGTTGTGGAATAGATTTTAGAAAACTTTATATTCTAAAAGCAAAAGAAATTAATTCTAAAGCTCAAACTTGCTCTTCTCAATTATGCCAACGCACTTTGTTTCCTTATAGCCGCAGCTGTCGCAGCCCCATGTCATATATTTTGAGTTTCCGCTTATGGAAGAAAAGCTCTGCCTGAATTTATAGCTGCATTTGGGGCATTTTGTTGATGCAGGTGTTTGCTCTTTTGGCATTAATATTTGAATTTTGATGTTGTTTATAAAGATTGTTATAGTAGAATAAATGTTCTATAAAATAGAAATTATTAAAAAGACCGGGAGATAGCAAACTTAAGGTGGTTTTTTTGGCTGAGAGAAACTGGCAAAATAGCAGACATATGAAAGGGAGAAGAGTTGAGCCAGTACGTTGGAAGCCTGGTTCTTCGATTGCAGATATTATAGATGTACTAGGGCGAACTTGTTTTGAAGCGAGAAATGTTCATGCAGCTGCGAATCTTTTTAGGCGTATGGTAGATGAAGGCGATACGATCTTTATGGGAGTTGCGGGCGCTGGGCCTGTTGGAGGCATGGGTGGATACATTATTGACTTAATAGAACGCGGATTTGTTGATGTTATATGCTCAACGGGAGCTCAAGTATACCATGATGGCCATTTTGCATTTGAATTGCCTGTGGTGCAAGGTTCGCCTGATGTTGATGATCGTGAATTAGTTGATGATGGAACAGTTAGAATATGGGATACTTTTATCAGACTTAATGAAACGCTTGTTCCGCAGGATAAACTTTTTCAGGAGTTTGCAAGAACACTACAGAAAAAAGAGTGCTCTACAGCAGAATACACACACGAATGGGGCAAATTTGTTTTGGAAAGAGCGCCTAAGCCTGAACGCTCTTTTGTTGCAGCAGCAGCGAAGTACGGCGTGCCTATTTTCTGGGATTCTGATGCAAATCATTCAATTGGAATGAGCAACGCGTTACTGTATTTTGAAGGCAAAGATGTTGATCCAAAACCTTCTCTAAGTTTACTGCAAGGAGCTGCAATTTTATATGCAAGTAAAAAGACTGGATTTTTTGAGTGGGGGGGCGGCGGTCCTAAAAATTGGATACAAACACTTGCACCTATGTTAAGTCAAGTGCTTGGGGTTGAGTACAAAGGCGCTGACAGGGGCATACAAATAACGACTGCTGCTGAGTGGGATGGGGGGCTATCTGGCTGCAGCTTCAACGAAGCAAAAAGCTGGATAAAATACGATAAAGACACAGTAGATCTGGTGCAGGTGCATGGCGATTACAGCGTTATAGCACCATTAATTATTGGGTGTGTTTTAGAAAATTGCAAGCCACGCGAACCAAGAAGACTAGTTGAGAGAATTCCAGAGCTTTACCGAAGGTTAGAAACTGTAAAAACAGGAACGTAAAGATAAAGGTATGTTTGGTTTTGTTCTGGCGGCTTTTTTATTTTAGTTAAGTTTCTATGGGAATGTAAAATTACCGGGCAACGTCTGATTTGTTGTGTTAGTTTGATTGGTTGCTGTTGTCTGGTTGGCTGGAGCTGTGGCTGGAGCTTTTTGTGTGACAAATTCAATTCTATTTATGTAATATTTGTTATATGCGTATGTTCCCCATGGATATTCCTCGAAGTAAAAATCTGTAAGGTAGTATGTGTTGGGCTTAAAGTCGTAATAAAAGGTTTTTGTCTTTGGATAGCTTTCATTGCTGTAGAAACGGCCGAGGACAACGTAGTAAGGGCCTATTGGGTTAAAAGAACCTGCGGTGTTACTCTCGTAAAATTTCATAAGGACTTCGTAAAAGTCTCTAAACTGTGGCGGCGGGCCAGCTGTGTGATTTCCAGGATATTTGTACATAGTTGCGTCAAATCTTACCGCATCGAGGTAAGAGCCTCCAACAAGTTTTAGCTGCTCGCTTACGAATGTGACATATCCGAGGCCTTGGGGCGTTGCGTTTGTTGTTGTCTGGTTGGCTGCAGCTGTTTGATTTGTTTGGTTTTGCTGCGGCTGAGTAAAGTTGGTTTCATTAGATGGCGGTTGTGTTATATTGGTCTGGTTTTGCTGCTGTTGGGTTTGGTTTGCTTCGTTTTGTCCCTGCTGACTTTGCTGCTGCGAAGCAGACTCT
>CAYJSO010000074.1:0-5027 GCA_964372795.1 uncultured Methanosarcinales archaeon | reverse complement strand
CAATTTTTCTGTGCTTGAATCTTTAGGGTTCATAGTTGCGATAAAGAACAGATCAACATCAAAATCGACATCGTAGCTTCCGATTGTCGCTTTTCTCTCCTGTAATACCTGTAAGAGGCTGTTTTGCAGTTTTTCAGGACATCTGTTTAATTCATCAAAGAAAAGGATCCCCCTATTTGCCTTGAATATCTTACCTGGACTAAATGCCTCAATTGAAAGCGGTCCAAATTTTAGCGCTTTTAAAGGATCGATGTCCCCCAGAATATCTTCAACAGTCAAGTCAGGACTTCCTTGCACCCTGACAAATCTCTCAGCTCCAGAAATTTTCTTCCTCTTAACCTTACCTTTACCCCCCACACAAACTGGACACTGCGGCTTAGCAACATCACAATTCCAATTGCAGTCGTTTACCTCAATCGCTGGCAACAGCTTAGCTGTATTTTTAGCAAGCGTCGTCTTCCCAACACCTGGCGCCCCAACAATAATAACATGATGCCCAGCTACTAAAGCGCTTTTAAGCTGCTTTTTAACGCTATCCTGCCCAATTATATCTGCCAAATCCTCATTCTCAAACACTTTCGCAAGCTGCTTTTGTAAGTTTTGCATAGGGCTCTGCTACAGCTTCCAGTAGTTTATATAACTTGCTAAGTAATTACGAAAAGATTTTAAATAAGGCACCCTAAAACAAGAATCATGGGCGTGGTGCAAGTAGAAAGGTTATTTGGAGTAATAGAATCATTAAGCATTAGCTTAGGCCCATTCGGCACATCAGTAGCACTAAAACCAAGTAAAGAACTTCTAGGAGAAATAAAAAAACTTCCAAAGGGCACAAAAATAGGAATAGAACGGTTCTCACCACAGGAAAAAAAGAAACTTGACAGATTCAGAGTACGGGGAGTGAGAGTCGAACCGAGTGGAGCCTCAAAAGAATATTGGGGAGAAATTGAAGAGGCTTGCAGACTAAATAGGCTAGATATTACTTACTTAGATGACGTCGAGCTATGGAAAGACTTTGCCAGATACAACGTTAGAGCGACTGCAGAAAGACTGGGAAGCTTAAGGGACTCAACGGAAAAATCGTTAAGAAGAAATTATGCTTATGGAACAGAAGGAAATTATATCTATGTCTGCGGAAGAGAATTGCCATTTCTTGAAAGAATAAGAAAATCTGGAGTAAGAATTGCTATAATTGGACGCGGACATTCAGAGTACTTTTGGAACAATCCAGAATTTCCTCTGACATACGGGGTTAAGTTTAAATCTTATGGGGCAGAATCTTCTCCTGATCCTAACCACTTACGGGGAAAATTTGAAGAACTGATAAGTTATGAAGGGGCTACAGAGAAAGAAGTATCAGAGGCGCTAAGAAAAGAGTTACCACAAAATCAACTTGAATACAATCCGAAAATAGATCAACAAATACTCTGGGAGCATATTTCCGCAGAAAGAAGGTATAGGGCACTAAAAGAAAACCGCGTTACAAACGAAAAAGAGCCCGACTTCATAGGAACTTGGGACACAGCAATCCCTGCAAAAGGATTGTTTGAGATGTTTGTTAGCGAAACAAACGGCCAATCTATAACAGGAACAATAGAAGACACATTAGGAACCTCTACATTCGATGGAGTTTTAAAAGGAGAAATCTTCACATTTGATAAAGAATACGACGAAGAAGCCCATCTGCAAGGAACTTTAACAGGAAAAATATCCTACCAAAGTGTACGCGACGGAAATAAATTCAAAGGGAAATTTGAACATGAAAAAAGAAAAAGGGATTTTGAAATCGAACCGGTTAGTAAAAGGGCAAAGGCACTAATCGCAGTAGAGGCTTAAAAATACAAAACTAAAAATTAAAACCTAAACACAAGCCCCGCTCACGCACTTCTTAGCATTAGGATAGTAAGAATCGCAGTCAACCACCTTGTTAACCAGCCTCCCGCTTGCACAATAATATTCCCTCAGCGATATGCTGTTAACGCATTCATCCGTTCCTGTAATAACACTCTTGCCAAACCCGCTGCTCCCAGAGCCAGCTACATAAATATTAAAGCCGTCTGTATCTGTGCAGCTGCTCTCAGCACCAGCCCTGCTGACACATTGCGGATCATTGGGATAATCAATATATCCATCAGCATCGTCATCAAACTTATTATCGCACTGCCCGTCTATCTCGCTGGTATCGTCAACACCCACACAGCCCAGATCATCCAAATCAACATCAGTATCGCTATCCCGGTTTGAATCCTTCCCATCATCGCAGTCACGTCCTGCCTGCCACTCGCTTGTATCAAAAGGCCCAGTACACCCAGGATCGCCTGAAAAAGGCTTGCCTACTGCAGAATCAATCCTTCCATCGCCATCATTATCTATCCCATCATTGCACTCTGTAACTCCGGAAGCATGCGTGGCTCCGGAAAGAAAGCCCCCATCATTTGAATTAAAAAGCGCAAAAACCGCTACAAGAGCAACAATGCCCAAAACAGCATAATTAAAGTTCCTATCCGCCACTAACTTCACCTCTTATTTTATCTTAAAATATATTGCTTAAAATATATTGCACTTTATAAACTTTTTTAATTTACTTCGATTAAAACAACATCAAAAGCATACTAAAATCTCGTTAAAGCCCAATTCACTTGCGCAACATTTATAAACCAAAAAAATCTAAAGGATTTTTGGGTTCATAAATTCGAAGAATTTATAAACCGCCAGCAGTTTTTCACAACCTCGCAAAAATAAAATAAAGCATAGGTGCAAAAATGGCATTTGAAAGCGCAGCATTACCATTCGTATTCATCATAAGCATTCTTGCCCTGATATTCGCATTCTGGCTTGCAAGATACGTTCTAAAACAGGAAACCGGCTCAGAAAAAATGCAGTCAATTGCATCAGCAATCAAAGAAGGTGCAGAAGCATTCCTAAAAAGACAGTACAAGACAATAGCACTGCTAGCCATAGTTGCTGCATTAATCCTTTTTGCAATTTACTACTTCCTTAACAACCTGCCTTTAGCGATAAACACTTCAATCGCCTTTATTGTTGGCGCATTGCTCTCAGCCATTGCAGGAATAGTTGGAATGGCAATCTCCGTTAGAGCAAACTCAAGAACAGCAGCTGCAGCAAGAACAAGTTTGGCAAAAGCATTGACCATTGCATTAAGAGGCGGCGCTGTCTCAGGTTTTTTAGTAGTTGCCCTCTCTCTGCTTGGTGTTGCTGGCTTATACTACCTCTACGGCGCAAACCCGCAGGAAACTCCATTCATGATAGTCGGCTTTGGCTTCGGCGCTTCATTCGTAGCTTTATTTGCACAATTAGGCGGCGGAATTTACACAAAAGCTGCTGATGTTGGCGCTGATTTGGTTGGCAAAATAGAAGCTGGCATTCCAGAAGATGATCCGAGAAACCCGGCAGTTATAGCTGACTTAGTTGGAGATAATGTTGGTGATTGCGCTGGACGCGGAGCAGACTTGTTTGAAAGCACTGCAGCAGAAAACATAGGCGCAATGATTTTAGGAGTCGCATTATTCCCAGTATTCGGAGTAGCAGGCGTACTATTCCCTCTCGTCGCAAGATCATTTGGATTAATTGCATCTGCAGTCGGCATCTTCGCAACAAAACCAAAAGAAACCGAAGACCCAATGAAAGCTTTGAACAGAGGCTACATAACAACAGTCATCCTTTCAATAATAGGCTTTTTCATCGCAACAAAAATAATGCTCAATAATTTATGGTTCTTCTGGTGCGGAGTAGTTGGAATCGCACTCAGCTTGGCTTTCGTTTACATAACACAATACTACACCGAACACAAATACCGCCCGGTAAAGGAAATAGCTGAAGCGTCAAAAACGGGCCCTGCAACAAACATCATAGCTGGCTTGTCGGTTGCATTTGAAAACACAGGCCCGGCAGTAATTGCAATCAGCTTAGCCCTATTTCTGTCATACTTCTTTGGCGTTCAAAGCGGAATTCCTCACGGCGGATTATACGGCACAGCAATCGCAACAATGGGAATGCTCGCTAGCGCTGCATATGTATTGGCAATGGACACATTCGGCCCAATTACAGACAACGCAGGCGGAATAATAGAAATGTCCAAAGCCCCGGAAGCAATCAGAAAGCGCACAGATAGATTAGATGCTGTTGGCAACACGACAAAAGCATTGACAAAAGGCTACGCAATTGGTTCAGCTGCACTGGCCGCATTCTTGCTCTTCAGTGCTTACCTTGATGAAGTTGAAAAGCTCACAGGAAGAGCATTTGACACAGTCGACATAGCAAAAGTCCCTGTCTTCATAGGAGCAATGCTGGGCGCAATGCTCGTATTTGTATTTAGCGGACTCGCTATTCGCGCAGTAGGCAAAACAGCGCAATACATTATTACAGAAGTCAGAAGACAATTCAAAAACAAAGGCATCATGAAAGGAACAGTAAAGCCTGATTACGCAAGATGCGTTGATATAACGACACGTGGAGCATTAAAGAATATGATATTACCTGGTCTGCTTGCCGTAATATTCCCAGTTTTAGTAGGCTTACTGTTGCGGGCAGAAGCAATGGCTGCTTTCCTAATGGTAGGCACAATCTCAGGCGTTTTATTAGCAACTGTCCTTAACAATGGCGGCGGCGCATGGGACAACGCAAAGAAATACATCGAATCTGGCTACCTTGGAGGAAAAGGAAGCGAGGCTCATAAAGCAGCTGTCGTTGGAGACACAGTGGGGGATCCTGATAAAGACACCGCGGGACCCGCTATCAATCCGGTGATCAAAATCATAAACATTATTGCGCTGCTCTTAGTACCTTTTCTCTAATCTTTTCGCGTTCTTCCGCTTCTGTTCTTAATTCTCTATACTACACACATGAATCTGGTTCCTACAGTTATCGAAAAATCCCAATATGGAGAGCGAGCGTATGATATCTATTCGCGCTTGCTTAAAGAACGAATCATTTTTCTTGGAGGGCCGGTGACGGATGCGGTGGCAAACACGGTGATCGCGCAGCTTCTCTTTTTGGAGCACGAAGATCCT
>CAYJSO010000073.1:0-5082 GCA_964372795.1 uncultured Methanosarcinales archaeon | reverse complement strand
AAACACTCGCAGAATTCAAGGTAGAATACCTGCAGATTCTGGATGAAAACGGCATAGTAGACAACAAGCTGATGCCTTCTTTGAATGAAAAGCTAATCAAGCAGATGTACGAAAGCATGATTCTGGCGAGAGCATTTGACACAAAAGCAGTTTCCCTGCAAAGACAAGGAAGAATTGGAACATACGCTGGTCTATTAGGACATGAAGCAACGCAAATAGGCAGCGCTTTGGCTTTGGAAGACAACGACTGGCTTTTCCCCGGCTACAGGGAAAGCGGCTCATTAATTGCAAGAAAGCATCCAATGAAAATGCTTTTCCAGTTCTGGGGCGGCGACGAGCGCGGACATAAGATGAAAGTTCCCCCTTGCAATTTCTCAATCGCAATTCCGGTTGGCAGCCAGATATTGCACGCAGTTGGAGCAGCTTGGGCACTAAAGCTTCAAAAGAAACCAAACGCAGCAATTGTGTACTTTGGAGATGGAGCAACTAGCAAAGGCGACTTCCACGAAGCTTCTAATATCGCTGGCGTTTTCAAAATTCCAGTTGTCCTCATCTGCGTTAACAACCAATATGCAATTTCCGTCCCAAGAGAAAAGCAGTCAGCAGCGCAAACTCTGGCGCAAAAAGCTATTGCCTATGGCTTTGACGGCATTCAAATTGATGGGAACGACGTATTTGCAGTTTACAAAACCGTTTCTGAAGCACTAGAAAAAGCAAAAGCCGGAAAAGGCCCAACACTAATTGAATGCTTCACTTACAGAATGAGCGATCACACAACAAGCGACGATGCAAAAAGATACAGAACACAAGAAGAAATAGATTACTGGAAAAAGCGAGATCCTATTGATAGATTAAAAAAATACATGCAAAGCAAAGGTTTATGTAATGAAAAATATGAAAAGGAAGTCCAGGAAAATGCAAAACAGCAGGTCGAGCAGGCAGTTAAAGAGTTTGAGTCTGAGCCGCAAGCTCCAAAAGATGATTTTTTCAATTACACATTTGCAGAACTAACAGATCCACTAAAAGAACAGAAAGAATACTTGAGGAGGTTTTTATAAAAAAATGGCAGTCATGAACATGGTTCAGGCTTTGAACTTAGCATTAAAGCAGGAATTGAAAAGAGACAAATCCGTAATAATTATGGGCGAAGACGTTGGCATGGATGGCGGCGTGTTTAGGGTGACAGATAACTTGCTAAAAGAGTTTGGCGAATCAAGAGTAATTGACACTCCATTAGCAGAGCTTGGCTTAGTGGGCACAGCCGTTGGCTTGGCTGTTGCCGGAATGAAGCCAGTTGTTGAAATCCAGTTTGATGGCTTTATGTACGGCGCGTTTGATGAGCTTATCTCGCATGCAGCAAGAATCCGCACAAGAACAAGAGGCGCATTTAGTTGCCCTTTAGTTCTAAGAGCCCCTTACGGCGCTGGTGTTCGCGCTTTAGAGCACCACAGCGAAAGCATGGAAGCTTTGTACGCACATATTCCTGGCTTGAAGATGGTAATTCCTTCTTCTCCTTATGAAGCAAAAGGCTTGCTTACCGCTGCTATTCGCGATCCAGATCCAGTTATTTTTTATGAACCTAAACGTTTATACAGGGCAATAAAAGAAGAAGTTCCTGAAAACGATTACACAATTCCGCTCGGCAAAGCGAGAATTGTTCACGAAGGCAGCGACTTAACTTTAATAAGCTGGGGCAGCATGCTCTACACTGCAATGCAGGCTTTCGAGCAGTACAAAGACAAATACAGCATTGAAATCATAGATGTGAGAACAATTTCCCCATTAGACTTTGACACAATATTAAAATCAATTAACAAAACAGGGCGCTGTGTTATCGTGCATGAAGCTCCTCGCAGCTTTGGCCCGGGCGCAGAGATTGCTGCGCAAATAGCAGAAAAAGCTATCCTCAGCCTGCAAGCTCCCGTGCAAAGAGTTACTGGCTTTGACACCATAATGCCATTGTTTAAGTTGGAAGACAATTTCCTTCCAAGCGTAAAAAGAATATGCTCAGCTATGGATGAAGTTATGAAGTTTTAAATAGTAGCAAATTTAAATAATATAATGCACAGAATAAATATAAAAAAATGAAATCAAGATACGAATTCAAATTCCCGGATGTTGGAGAAGGCATTCACGAAGGAACAATAGTCAAATGGCTCGTTAAAGAAGGACAGATAGTAGATTCAGACCAAGTCTTAGGAGAGATTGAAACAGACAAAGCAGTTGTTGAAATGCCCTCTCCAAAAGCTGGAAAAGTTCTAAAGCTTCATGTCAAAGAAGGCGGCACAATAAAAGTTGGCGAGACAATGGTTACAATTGAAGTAGAAGGCGAAGCACCACAAACACAGTCAATAGAAGCAAAAGAAGAGCGCACAGGCGCAGAGAAGGCTGGCGGCGTTGTCGGCTTCATCCCAGAATCATCCGAATCATTATACAAAAAAGTAGAAAAAGCAGAAAAGCCGGCAGAATCTCGCGGCTTAGTCTTAGCAACTCCTGCTGTTAGAAAATTAGCCGCTGATTTAGGCGTTGACATTACAAAAGTAAAAGGAACTGGTCCAGAAGACCGCGTTTTACAGGATGATGTTGTCAATGCAGCAAAAGGAGGAAAAGCACCTGCATCAAAACAAGCAGCACAGCCCTCACAATCACTATCTCAGCCTCGTGTAGTTAAAAAGTATGATATCTGGGGTTATGTCGACAGAATTCCATTAAAAGGCATCAGAAAAACAATCGCTAATCACATGGAAGAAGCCTGGCAGATTCCAACTGTTGCTCACATGGACGAAGCTGATGTAACAAAACTGTCTGAATTAAGAGAAAAAGAAAAAGTCAAAGCAAAAACAAAAGGCATACACTTAACGTTTCTGCCTTACATAGTTAAAGCAGTAATTGCAGCATTGCAAAAACATCCTTTGCTAAACGCAACATTGGACAAAGAAAACGGGGAAATAATTGTAAAAAAATACTATAACCTCGGCATAGCAGTCGACACAGGCGACGGTTTAATTGTTCCAGTCGTTAAGGGAGCAGACAAAAAAGATTTGTACACAATTGCAGCAGAAATAGAAAAATTTGCTGAGCTCGCAAAGACGAGAAAAATAGATTTAGCTGACTTGCAGGGCGGCACATTAACAATCACAAACATAGGCGTTTTAGGCGGCAAATTCTTCACTCCAATAATAAATTCTCCGGAATCAGCAATTTTAGGCACAGGAAAAATAGAGGACAAAGCAGTTGTAATCGATGGTAAGATAGCAGTTAGAAAAATCCTTCCATTAGTCATCTCTTTCGACCACAGAGTTCTAGACGGCGCAGAGGCAGCTCGCTTCATGAACGATTTGATTGCGGTTTTGCAGGAGCCAGAGAAGATAAAATGAACATCACAGTAAAGATTTATTCTGGATTGATAAATTACGCGCGCGCTTTAGACGAGCAGGAGTTAGCTGTGAAGCAATGTCTTGCTGGCGGGGATGCAACATTATTAGTTTTGCAGCACCAGCCCGTTGTTACTTTCGGTAGAAATTTCAGAGAAGAAGATCGTAAAATAACTGATGCAGAGCTGCATAATCATGGTATTCAAACTTTCCAAGTTGGCAGGTTTGGCAGCGTAACTTATCACGGCCCTGGACAATTGGTTGCTTATCCGGTCATGGAACTTCAAGCGTCACTTGATAGCTATTTGCGGTTCTTGCAAGCTGTTATAATAAACACTTTATATAAGTTTGATGTAAGCACACAAAGCTCTTCAGACCCGCATCATCCTGGCGTTTTCTACGCCACCAACGAAAAACTAAAGAAAGTTGCTGCAGTTGGTGTTGAGTTAAGGCGTTATGAAAGAAAACGCATTGTTCTGCATGGAGTTGCCGTTAATGTTAATCCAGACTTGTCTGCATTTGATTTAATTCATCCCTGCGGAGATAAAAATGGTGATGTTACTTCAATATCCAAAATCTTAGGCAGGCCAGTAAGCGTAGATAAAGTTGCAGAAGCTTTTGTATCTGCTTTTGACAGAGAAACCCCTCGTAGATTTGAACTGACGATAGACAGAGTAATCCTTCAGCCTACCTCTTAAAATTCCATTCCTTCGTCTTATACACTTTCTCAGCCAACTCTCTTGCCCTTCTGCTTTCATCCTCGCTCAGCTCTCCAAACTCCCACTCTTTATCTTCTGTAAAACCCCTTAACAATGCATTATAAACCTTACTCTCATCAACCGAAACAAAATCCAAGACTCTTGTAACTCTCTCCTTAACCGTAGCAATCATCTTGTCTCTTATCTTCTCATCCGTCACTTTCAATAAAGAAAACATCTTATCAACATCAACATCATAAAGAATTGTTCCGTGCTGCAGCACAGCTCCCTCGCGTCTAGTTTGAGCATTTCCGGATATTTTTTTGCCCCCAGCAATTATATCATTTATCGGCTTGAACTCTGCTTTTATCCCAAGCAAACCCAGACTTTTAACAATCCATCCGCAAATCATATGATAGCTCTCAGTAATCCCTAAATTCAGCTCTCGCTCGGGCACAACAACGCTGTAAGTTATCTCTCCTTCATTGTCATGATAAACAGCCCCCCCTCCTGTTCTCCTTCTTATAATATCAACTCCCAGCTTGCTGCACTTTTCAACATCAACCTCATCATTCATGCTCTGAAAGTAGCCGATTGATACAGCGCTTGGCTTCCATTTGTAGAATCTTATCGTAGCTAAGCTTTTTCCAGCTCCAACTGCCTCGCAAACAGCCTCATCAATAGCCATATTCGTAAAAGCATCATTCTCTTTCAATCCAATAACTCTCCATTTCATTTTATTTACCTGCATTCATCGCTTGCTTTACTAATCTTATAATGTCATCAGCGCTTACACCCACTAACATAATATTATTTTTTTTAATTAGCTCTTCAATTTTATTTTTTAAAAAAATATTATCAAAATCAACGCCTTCATTAGTAAAGCACCTCTCAATCTCCTCAACCATCTCCTCCGGATGCATAAAGAAATCCCCCGTTATCTGCACCTTGTTTATTCTTGAATCAAAATCTACTTTAACCCTTACAAGCTTCCCCCCAGGAACCTTTTC
>CAYJSO010000072.1:4332-5175 GCA_964372795.1 uncultured Methanosarcinales archaeon | reverse complement strand
TCACGGCTTGGAGCATCTTTACACAAAAAAGCTGCATGAGATTGTTCCAAAATATATTAAAGGCGATATTGAACTTTTCATCGGCGATGCGAGCTTTCCAAGCAAGAAAAATGCACATTCTTTAATGGAAGAAGCAGTCCGCAAAGGCATTTCGCATGAAAAAATTGCCCAGAAATTTGGTTGGCTTCGTATCAGAGATGGTTTTTCCGAGCCATTCACAGCAGAAGAGATAAAATTAATGGCAAAAGAGCTGAAGCCATCTGAAAAACACAAAAAAGTTAACATACCAGAACCTCTACAGAAAATATTCAAGGAAGTCCAGGAGCTTGTTTATTTCCGCACTCAAAGAACAGACGTTTTCTTCGAATTAATTTTCTTGGCCCGCCCTATATTCCAAAGAGCAGCAAAAAAATTCAACATTCCATTCCAAGAACTTAAGTATTATCCAATTCAAACTCTAATAGAAGGCAAACCAAAACGATACAGCGAACACTTTACTTGCGCATGCTACAAAGGCAACATCATTTTCACTGAAGAGCCTTTGTTTAAAAAGGAGCAAACAGCCCAGGTAGCTCAAATAAAGGGCGCAATTGCTCAAAAAGGGATTGTTCGCGGCATTGCAAAAATAGTAAAGTTTGTTTCAGAATTGGACAAAGTTAAGCAAGGCGATATTTTAGTGGCACAAATGACTTTTCCTTCATTCATAACTGCAATGGCTCGCGCTTCTGCTTTCGTTACAGACGAAGGTGGAATAACCTGTCATGCCGCTATCATCGCAAGAGAAATGAAAAAACCATGTATTATAGGAACAAAAATTGCTACTAAAGTTTTAAAGGATGGAAT
>CAYJSO010000072.1:0-4322 GCA_964372795.1 uncultured Methanosarcinales archaeon | reverse complement strand
TTTAATAGAAGTTGACGCCAGTAACGGTATCGTAAAAATAATAATGAGATCAAAATGAAAATCCAGCCCTCAAAAATCTTCGAAGTCTACCAGCTAAATAAATCCCTTTTCACAAAAAACCTCACTCCAAACAAAACCTTCTTCAACGAACGCACTTTCAGAGACAACGGCACAGAATACAGGGAATGGGATCCAAAGCGCAGCAAACTTGCATCAGCAATTCTAAAAGGCTGCAGCAACATTTTTATTCGTAAGGAACACGTTATATTATATTTAGGCGCTGCGCATGGTTATACAACTAGTTTTATTAGTGATATTATAGGTGATGATGGCTTTATATTTGCTCTAGACATTGCACCAAGAGCACTAAGAGATTTGGTTTTCATAGCAAAAGAAAGAAAAAATATCGCCCCAATTTTAGCAGACGCAAACCATCCTGAGCAATACATAGACAAAGTTTCTCAAGTAGACGTAATCTACCAAGACATAGCTCAGCGCAACCAGCCGGAAATCTTCCTTAAAAACATAGAAACATTCTTAAAGCCGGGCGGCTATGCTTTAATTGCAGTAAAAGCAAGAAGCATAGACATAAGAAGAAAGCCAAAAGCAATATTTGAAGAAACCCGCACTTTGCTCGAAAAAAAATTAACAGTAATCGACTTTAAAATATTAGAGCCTTACCAGCTCGACCATTGCTTTATAATCTGCAAAAAGAGGTGAAAATCATGTCAATCCATGCACACGCAGACGGTGTTTACAATTCTGCTAGAAAACTAAAAAGATTGGCGAAAGAAATGTATAAAAGATGCAAAAAAGCCGAGAGAGCAAAAAAGAACTTCCATCATCATGACCCTGAAAAAAAAGGCAGAGCAATAAAAAGATATCAAACCCAGCTGCAAAAACTTTCTCCTTTAATAAGGGAATACAGCAATACAATGGCAAAATCAAACGAACATTTGCGCGAGCTCTACAAAGCCTTTAAAAAACACTAATCCTTCTTTTTCCCATTCAATTTCTCAACACGTATTATCTGCACAGGGCAAACTTCCGCTGCCTCCCTGTGCTTAACAGCTTCATTCTCATCTGCTTCCTTTACTTCATTTTCCCCTTCCATAGAACAGTTCTTTAAATCAGCTAATCCATCATTCGCATTCATCTCCCAATGCTCAGGAGCAACAGCTGCACAGCTGCCGCAAGCGATGCACTTTGGCCTTTCATGAATTACTTTAAGCTTCTCCATAATGAGCTACCCTTCTTGCTGCTTTTTAAACTTTTCTACACATTTCTATATAGCCTTCCCAATCAGCAGAATCACAATTATTCCAACGGTATTCAGCGAATAAGATATTATAGAAAAAACTTTTGCTGAAATATCTTCAGACGCAGCAAACAAAGTTATCCCCACTTCATCCGGCAGAGGAGAAGCAATTATAAAGCCGGCAACAACAGGAATCAAATATTTCTTAAAAGCGTTTGGAGTCATTGCATAAATCTCTGCAGAAACCCCTTTAACTATTTTTTCATGCCTTAACTCCTCAATCTCATCAGCTAAAGAATGCCTGACAAACTTAAATATTATCATATCCGCAATCAAGGCTCCAAAACCCCCAATCAGCCCTGCTAACAATATATTTTGCTCTTTAGCTAGCAAAAGCAACGTAGCAGTCGCTGGCCCGGCTGTAAACCCATAGCTGAAAAACAGCCCAGCAATAAACACCCCCACATAACCAGAGCTAAGTATAACTTCTCTGATGCCAGCAAAGCTTTCTTCTGTAAACAGCACATAAGCCAAAACAAAAGTAATTGCCAGTAAAATCAGTTTCGGATACTTCAGCCTCTTTATTATGTCCATATTAGTTAATAAACAATTACTATTTATATGTATTGCTCTATGCAAATATTTTTATAATACTTGCTTTAATAAAATCAAATGACCGCCAAATCAGTTATTCTTAATCCAGATATGGTTCAAGATTTTGTTAGCTTAGCATTTTGCCTCGAAGCAATTTCTGATAAGGAAGGATGTACATCTCGCTATAAAGATCTAGAAGGTAAACCACTTCATGATTTTATAATCGCGGGCATATCTTCTGGGAAATACTTTGCTAAGGTAGCAGCTGATATATCTAATAAACGCAAAGTTCCAATCTTTAATTATTTTGTTCCTGCAATTAGGGATTCCAGTAAGTTGACATCTAAGACAGTTAACTTTGGTCTATTAGAGATAATGTTCCCCGTCGTTTATGCTAGAATGCTTTGCGAAGAAATGGAAGTGGTTATATATAAGATTATTGAACTTATGAAAAGAGATTGTAGAGACGATGTAGTAAATCTAATAGAAGCAAGAAAAGAAGCGTGGAAAACCTCAACTACACAATACAAGAAGAAGTTTAGTGGCAAAGAATTTAGTACGGCAAAATCTCCTTTTGAGTTTTATATGATGCATTTGAAAGTTTCAGCTCCTTCAAAGTCGGATTACCAGTGGGCTGAGCATTACAAAAATGGCTTGCCAATATTGCATTTTTTCTTGGATAGTTTTTCTAATATGAAAAAGCCCATTTTAGAGGAAATAAAACTATCATTTAATAGTATTAGAAAGCGCTATCCAGAAGTTAAAGTAGGCATTATAGCAGATATGTGCGCTGCTGCACTATTTTTGCATCTCAGTTATACTTAATAATCACACAGAACTAGATTTCTCCAAACAACCTTCCACAGCCTTTATTCCTTCCTTTGCAAAACTTCTTGGAAAACAGGAAATATCCTTAACTACCTCAACCTCACAATCCTCGCATGCTCCTTGCACTGCCTTATAACTATTCTTTTCCCTTCCGGAACTAAATAAATCTCAGGATGATTGTCGCCAACAACATGCGCGCTGCCTCTGTTTAATTTTATTGTTACTTTTGCTCCTTTCGGAAATATAAGCGGTTTGTGTGGCTTTGTAGAGTTGTTGAATGCAATGCCAATTCCTTTTTCGAAATGACTTCTTGTTATAGAATGAAAATAACCATGAGAGCCCCAGGCTGTTGACGCAACTATGCCGTCGCCGATGAATTCTTTGTTAAGTTTTTTTCCATTGACTAAAATATTGAATCTAATCCCGTGCATCGGGTGTATATTTCTGACAACAATATCATTAACTGCTTCAACTCTTGTTCCGTTGACTCTTGCTTCTATCTTTGGGAATTTTTCTATGTAATATCTTTTATTTAAAATACGCTTTATGCCTTCTTCCAGGTTGTCCCAGTCGCATTTCTGGCATATGCTTTGATCCCTTACAAGCAGCTTTGGAATGCCGGGATAATACCTTTCAGCAGTCAAAAAAGTCCCATCCCCTCCCAAAGCAATAACCACATCCGGCTTCTTGCTTAAAAATTTTTTATATTTAGAAATTGTTTTTATGTGTTTCTTTAATCTTCTTACATCTCTGCTCACTATTGCTATTTTCATATCAAAAAGGATTAAGCAATTACTTATAAACCTTTACATTAAAATAAAAATCAGAAAACAAACCTAAATCTCCAGCTCCTCCTCAAGCGCTTCCTGATCAAACCCAATTATTACCGTAGGCTTCTTGCTGCCTTCCTTTGTTATCTCAACCACAGGCACTCCCAGCTGCCCGGTCATCTGAATCATCTCATTCCTTGCTTTCTCATCGCTTCCAACGTCAAGCTCTTCATACTTCACTTTATTCTTCTTAAAGAACTCTTTGGTTTTATGGCACCATGGACAGCTCGAAGTCGTAAATATCCTTACTTTATATTTAACCATAACAATTAACCTCCTAATTTCTTTAAAATCTAACATATTTTGCTATATTTAAATCTTTTGGAATTAAATTTCCAAAATGCAAGAAACCTATAGTTTCTAAGCATTTCTTTTTAAGAAACCGGATTAAAAGATATGTGCATTAACTTTATTCTTTTAGTGCCATCACCTTGTCCATAATTCTCTCATACGTCATTTGATTCTCTCTTCTAAGTTTAGCTTTTGCCAGCTCCAGCTCAGCTAACAATACTCCTTTCTTAGTTATTGCTTTATTCTTAATCAAATTTTCTAAAATTCCTTTTTCCAACTCATTTAAACTAAGAGAACTAAAAACCTTATCTTTAAACCTCTCCCACTCCTTCTGTCCAAGTCCAAAAAACCCCATAAAAGCCACAAACAATAACTTCTATTTATACCTTACTAAAAACCTTTTTAATATCTTCCTTATACTTCTTATTCAAATAGTACACCGCCACAACAACCATCACCAAACTCAGCCACTGCCCTGCTGTTAAAAACAAATAAGCTGCATCATCCTTAAAGAAATCAAG
>CAYJSO010000071.1:0-5552 GCA_964372795.1 uncultured Methanosarcinales archaeon | reverse complement strand
CAAATTACCCAAGAAGATGTTGAAGCGACCCACATTGATGACATTAGAGAAGAAACAGTTGAATTTGTAGATGCAGTAGGGCATGAAAAGGAAGAGTTTACTCATGAAGTGCTCTCAACTCAGCTTGATTCACACATCGAAGCCGAGCTTCAAATGGAAGCAGAAGAAGCAGAGCATGGCTTGCATGAAGAGTACAGGGAAGATGTTACTTTAGAAGAGGTTGCTGAGGCAGAAGCAGCAATTATTGCAATAGAAGCAGACCTTGCACAGCTTACCGCAAGCCAGACCCCAATTGTAAGCGAAACTGCAATAGAAGGCGTGCTTGAAGCAGCTGAATTCAACTTAGAAGAATGCAAAGATGCGCTGGAAGATGGCGACATTAGCGATGCATTTGGCCATTTCACAGCAGCCGAAAATCTAATTTTAAATGCAGATCATTTTGTTGGTGCTAGTGAGGATTTCTTATCTCACTCGCCAGAGGAGCAGGCTGCAATAAAAGCAGAGCTTGAACACGAAATGTCAGATATCCAAGCAGCTTTGCAGGAAGAGCAGCGGGAACTTGCAGCAGAGGCAGAAGCGTTTGTTTCTGATTACGAAGCGCACAAAGCAGAGCTTGAGGCAAAATATCCAAATAGAGCTAGCTCATTTGAGGATGATTACGAAGAACATAAGAAGGTCATTGAACTTGCCTCAGAGCTTGAAGGGGAGTTTTCAGCTGAATTTAACCGCCTAACAACAGAAGAAGGTAAAAGCAGTGAAGAAGCAACTCATATTCTAACAGAAAGATTTTATGACAGATATCGTGAAGTATACGGCGAAGAACCGCCTGAAATTATGAGTGATTGGGTTGCAGAGCACAACATGGGTGGCTTTGTTGAGGGCCAAGTATACACCGACCCAGTAACAGGATACACCTATACTTTCAGCGATGACCACTATACTGTTTTCACCCCAGAAGGCACACAAGAAATCCCTTACCCTGAAGACTATCACCCGGCAACCTTTCCTGAGGGAGATGAAACGCACACTTATACAGTTGACACTCCTGAAGGAACAGCAACCTACGAATTCACACCAACAGGTTATCGTGTAACTGTAACAAACGATGATGGTACAACAACAACCAGGAAAATTGCATATGAAGGCAGCCATGAAGTAGTCGGCGGAGGAGTTATTCACATCTACCCAACAGGCTATGAAGTTAAATACGAAGGACAAGTCACAGAATGGGAGTATAGCCCGGAATATGATACCTATATCTCAAACGAAGGAGAGAGCATAACACAGGACATATCTGTCCACAGCGAAGGCTGGGATTATGATGATAAAGAAGGAAATTATGGATGGGATGATGGACATGAAGAATGGACTTTTGACCCGGTAAAAGACGAATGGACAAACATAGTAACAGGCGAAGTACACCAGCCATCAGGCGCATTCCAAACAACTCAAGCCCCAGTTGGCCACGAAGATGACGAAGCATATACAACAGAGCACGGTGAGACATGGACATACAGCAATGGTGTATGGACCTCATCAACAGGAGCAAGCTACAATGAAGCAACACGCGAGCAAACAACTGCTTCAGGCACAACGTATCATTATGATAAAGCAACAGATACAATAGTTTCAGCTGATGGCACAAAATACATTCACGATGAATCAACTGGCTACTACGTTTCTGACAGCTACTATACTAGTGGTAGCTACGGAGGTAACACAGATGCTGAAGGCCATTCTTATGGCGGAAGTTCTAGTGATGGCAGCGGCGGTGGAGATGGCAGTGGCGGTCACGATGGCGGCGGTGATGGCGGAGGCGGTATGGGTCATTCTGTATTTGACGTTGAAGCCTACCTAAGCAAATACCGCAGAATTAGTTAAACACATTCTTTTTTTATCTTTAACTTTTTTTTAATTATTATTCTCAGCTTAACTTTTTTTGTTTTATCATTAATTAATTTTCATTTTCTATATTTTTAATCTAATTTTAATATCTTTTCTTTTATTACAATAAAAATATTATCAAATAGCAGCACGCTTTGTCAAACTTCTTAATTTCTAACCACAACATTTATAAACCACCCAAAAGCTTAAAGCGCAAAAGCCCGAGTCAAAGTAATTCCGGCGTTTATAGGGCTGGGAAACAATTTTCTCAGCTTTTATTCAAAATGCAACAACAGGAGCTAAAACACTTAGTTAGGATTGCCAAAACAGATTTAGATGGAGCTAAACCAATAGCTCATGCTCTTTTAAAAATAAAAGGCGTTGGCTTCTCATTTGCAAACATGATTTGTTCTTTCGCCAATATCGACAAAAGAACAAAAGTTGGTTACTTAAATGAGCAGCAAATTACATTACTAAGCAATATCCTGGAAGCTCCAGCAAAGCACGGCGCTCCAGAGTGGATTTTAAACAGGCGCAGAGACCCTGAAACAAACCAGACTAGGCATTTGCTTCTAGCCGATTTAACCTTTACGCAGGAAAACGACATTAAAAAATTAAAGAAAATCAAATCATTCAAAGGCATTAGGCATGCATACGGCCAGCCGGTTAGGGGCCAGCGCACACGCTCTAACTTCAGAAAGAACAAAGGCAAAGTTCATCTTGGCGTGGTGCGCAAGAAAGTTACTGCTCCGGGAGCAGAAGCAAAAGATGAAAAGAAGGAGAAAAAGTGATAAAATATGGGCGACCCAAGAAGATTAAAGAAAAAATATGAAACTCCGGCGCATCCTTGGCGCAGGGAAAACATCGAAACAGAGAGAGTTATAAAGAAAGAATACGCTTTGAAAAACAAGCGCGAGCTTTGGAAGATGAAATCAATTTTAAAAAACTTTAAAGACCAGGCTAAAAAATTAATTGCAGCCCACACAAAGCACGCAGAAAGGGAAAAATCCCAGTTGATGCAGCGCCTCGAAAGGCTTGGTTTAATCCAGCATGGCGCAAAGCTCGATGATATTTTAAGCCTTACAACAAAAAACATCCTTGAGAGAAGGCTGCAGAGCATCATTTATCGCAAAGGACTCGCAAGAACAATGTCCCAATCCCGTCAGTTTATTGTACACCAGCATGTCGCTGTCGGAAAAACGAAGATCACTTCTCCTGGACATTTGGTTACAAAAGAAGAAGAAACTTCAATTTCATTTTATCCAAGATCAACTCTTGCAAATCCAGAACATGCTGAGCGCGTTCCAGTTGAAAAAATTACAAAAAAATCTAAGAGATCACAGAAAGCAGAGATTTCTCAAACTGAAGTAAAAGCGGAAAAAGTTGAATTGAAATCACAGAAAGCAGAGCTTTCTGGGAAGTTAGGGAAATCGGAGATTTCTCAAACCGAACAGAAAGTAGAAACTAGTGAACAAAAAACTGAAAAACCAGTAGCAGAGGTGGCGTAATATGGCAGAAAGATACGAACGATCGGAAAAGATTCGCTGGGGAATAGCGCATATCTACTCCAGCTACAACAACACAATAATTCATGTTACTGACATTACAGGAACAGAAACGTTGGCACGTTCCTCAGGCGGCCAAGTAGTTAAAGCTGACCGTCTTGAATCCAGTCCAACAGCAGCAATGCTTGCGGCAAAAAAGATTGCTGAGGCAATCCGCGACAAAGGAATCACCGGCTTGCACGTCCGAGTTAAAGCTCCAGGCGGCCACCAAGGTCCAGCCAATCCAGGCCCGGGAGCACAAGCAGCTATTCGCGCATTGTCGCGTGCTGGCTTTAGAATTGGAAAAATAGAAGATGTTACCCCAGAAGCGCATGATGGCTGCCGTGCTAAAGGTGGTAGAAGAGGTAGAAGAGTATGAAACTAGAACTATTGGAATACAACAGGAAAAAAGGAGTTTTGCATTTTTTGCTGAAAGAAGGCACGGCTTCATTTGCAAACTTGCTCAGAAGGTTTGCAATAGACGAAGTTCCAACATTGGCAGTAGCTGAAGTGGAGTTCAAAGACAACACCTCGGCATTATACGATGAAATAGTCGCCCACAGAATTGGTCTGATTCCAATAAAAACAGATTTGAAAAGCTATAATTTGATGTCCGAATGCACTTGCAAGCAAGCTGGCTGCGAAAAATGTCAGCTGAAAATTACATTAAAAGCCTCTAAGAAAGGTATAGTTACAGCAGGAGAAGCAAAAAGCGCTGACTCAAAATGCGCATTTGTTTATGATGAAATGCCTATTGCTAAATTAACAGCGCGCCAGCGTTTGGAATTTGAAGCAACTGCTGTTTTAGGCAGAGGAAGAGAGCATGCAAAATGGGCTCCTTGCCTTGCTTACTACAAAAAAGAGCCCGTAATAAAATTTGAAGACAAAAAGCTCACAGATTCACAAAAAGAGCGCATAAAAAAAGCTTGCGGCAATATCGCTGAAGTAAACGGCAAGGTAAAAGTTGACAAAGAAAAGCTTCTAACAAGCCCTAGATTTGATGCTTGCTTGGCTGTTTTAGAAGAATCTGGCGCAGAAATAACTGACACAAATAATTACATTTTCACAATAGAAAGCTTTGGCCAGCTTGATTGCAAAGAAATACTTGAGCAGGCAGCCGAAGAAATTGTAAAAAAGCTAGAAACGCTTGATCAACAGATTAAATAAAAAAACCAGAATCAAATTATTGGCACTCACGTGGGGGTGCCGGAGCCTGGTCAAACGGGCTACCTTGAGGGGGTAGTGGCTTAGTGCCTGCGAGGGTTCAAATCTCCGCAGTCTCTGAATGGGACTGAACGAGAGTGAAAGTCCCTTCCCCCACATACACAAAAATAAGAAAAAATGGCAAATAGAACAGGTCCAACAAATCCATACATGCAGCAGCTAATAGCTGAATTAAAGCAAGCTGCACTCAAAGAAGATGCAGCTATCTGGGGCAGAATAGCTGAAGATCTCGAAAAACCAACAAGAGCAAGAAGAATCGTCAACATTTACAAGCTTGAAAAGTACGCAAAAGACGGCGAAACAATCCTAGTCCCAGGCAAAGTACTCGGCACTGGCGACTTGACTAGAAAATTAAAAGTAGCCGCATTCACATTTTCATCTCAAGCAGCAGAAAAGATTCATAAGTCAGGTGGAAAAACAATTCCAATAAACGAATTATTAAGGGAAAATCCGAAAGGCAAGAACGTGAGGATATTAGGATGAAAGTAATAAACGGAGAAAACTTGGTAATGGGCAGAGTTGCATCCAGAATAGCGAAAGCTGTATTGTTGGGAGAAGAAATCGCTTTGCTCAACTGCGAAAAAATTATGGTAACCGGCAGCAGAGAAACAATTTTATCCAGACAGAGATTTTTAGCAGACTTGATTGGCAAGCCGGACAAAGGCAGATTTTACTACACTCGCCCCGACATGTTCGTTCGCAGAGTTATTCGCGGCATGTTGCCAAAAAACGCTCGCGGAATAGTGGCATTTAAACGAATCAAATGCTACATTTCAGTTCCAGAACAATTTGCCTCAGCAAGTGCAGAAACATTTGAAGAAGCCAACATTAAAAAAATCCCAAACCTAAAATACATGTCTGTCAGTGAGATTTGCAGATTGATGGGTTCAAAGCTATAAC
>CAYJSO010000070.1:0-5562 GCA_964372795.1 uncultured Methanosarcinales archaeon | reverse complement strand
TCAAGATGCTATAGTAGAACTGGCTCTTGTTGTAGCTGATTTTTGGAGCTTTTTTCAGCTGAGGGCCTTTTACCTGGGTTGTGTCAAGCAGATTACCCTCGTGCAGCTTTGTTGCGAAAATGGACATTTCTGTCTTGCCGATTTCTCCGCCGTTTTCTTTTATGTAGTTTATGAGAAGCTTAGCAACAACTTCCTGCTGCTCGGTTGCGAATATGACTTTGAATATGTCATCCGGCAAATTAAACTGATCAAATAGGATTACCATTTGTTATACCCCCAAGTATTGTCTAGGAAATAGATATTGATTTATAAATGTTACGGAAACCACAATTGGTTTAGAAAGTATATAAGAGTGTAGAGTTGTGTGAAAAAGTAGAATTATGGCTTATTATAGGTGTGCAGGCTGTGCCGCAAGAGCTTCAAGAGAAACAGTTACGCCATCTGAAAGCGTTATTGTTGTTGTATTAGTAATGTCCAATCGATTAGCAAGAATTGCTTGTGCGAGGCTATCATGATCTCCAAGGTACTCAAGCAGTGCTTTGACATTTTTTAGATTTGCGGCTCTCAAATCGTCTAATCCAAGTTCTTTTGCTGCTCCCCCTATTATAAAGCGGTGTGTTTCCAGGAACTTTTTTTCCATCTGGTACCATTCTTTGTCTGTGAAAACTCCTTTCTTAAATGGAGACTGGACTTCCGGATTTCCGAGGGATGCGAGCTCCATTCTGTAAGCGGTTAGTTGACGCAGGAATTCGTCGACGGGAAGCAACACATTGTGTAAATCTGAATAACGCATTAACACTTCTAAAATATTTTTAGGGGCATGAGATAATGCGGTTGACAAAATTAGCTTTCCGATTGTATTTATCTGCGAAGGAGTATATCCAAAGCGAGGCAGTTCGCGTGCAGCTAATGCAGCAGCCAGCACTTCATTGTCCCCATATCTTCCAAAATTTGGCTCTCCGATTCTTCCAAAGAAAGAATCATGATAAATGCCAGCGACATATAAAAGTTCGCGATCTTTTCTGTCTAGCCCTTCTGCTTTAGCTAGAACGACAGATGCAGAAACAAATCCTTCTGTGTGTGCGAGATTATGGTAATGCAAAGTTGCTTTGTAAGGCAATGGCGTGTCCAAGGTTGGCAATCTTTTTAATACTTCCTTCACTATACCAACTGGAACTTCGGCTGCAAGAGTAGTGTAAAGATGTTTTCTTTCCTGCTCAAGCCTTTCAACAAATGGGTTATGTGTCATAATAATTTAATGTATTAAAATTGCGTATTGGGGTATAAAAGCTTTGCGGTTTTGGGTGTTATGTGAACACTTTAATAATAGTGTTTATTTATCTCCGAGGGTGAAAAGTTCCGGCTTTACAGATAATTGTACTCTCCTCTCAATCTTAGGTCTTGGGAAATAACCTCTGCCGGGGTAAAGCGCTTCTGTGCCTGTTGTCTTACCTAAGCCTTCTTGGTAATGGCGCATTGCTTCGACTACTCCAGGAACAAGAACATGCATTCCGCTTTCAGGATCTCTTGCCCTTCTGAACAAAGCTTTCCAGCCTATGTGAGTGCCATAACTTAGATCGGCTATTGCTAAAGATTCAAGGATGCCCCCTATTCTTTCAATCGTTGCTATGATTCCACTCGAATTGAAGTATGTTTCTTCCCGCGCTATTGCTATTGCAGCTTCTCTGAATTCATCAGCTGTTTTGTAAACTTTTATTTTATTTTCCAATCCTAACTCTGCCCTCTTTGCTGTATTAATTCTTGCTTCAGCACGCAAATCAACAAAGCCGTTGTTTGTGACGTGCCAGTTGAATAATGCTTGTGGATCGACGCCGATTGCTTGAGCTTGTGAAGCAACATGCTGGGCGATTGTGTTATTGTGGGTTACTGCTATATCCAAAGGCGCTACGTAGGGACCAACCATAATCATATCTTTACCACTTTCTCTATAGAGAATTGGCGTTCCTAAAGAGGTGATTGAATCTACGTAATTTCTGATCAGACTTGCCATGCTTCGCAAGGCTTGGCTTAGAGGCCCTTTTTCATCGCTTCTTACTCTGCCATAATCAATTCCTAAAAATTTACACAATGTTTCCCTGCCCCTTATATTCAATAACTGTGCGAAATCTTTTTCTGCCTGCAATGGACCAATAACTTCATTACTAATTCCCCCAAGTGCTACAACGTCTTCCAGATATAATGGTCCTGAATTTTTCTCGATTAATTCTACTATTTGAGAACTTTCTATTTTGGTTTTTGAGGGAGATTGTGAAAATCCTCTGTCACCTTCCCTTGCTAATCTTCTTTCTCTAGCGTCATATTGTTCTATAAATGGTTCTAAGGCATCTTTATTTTCTCTGAACTGCTTTAAACGATGGAGTAAAACGTATAACCCCAGAGTGTGCAGTTCAGCTTGGTGTTTTGCTGAGCCGAGAGCTTGCAGTGCTTTCAAAGCAAATGGTTTTACTGATTGTTCGCGAAGTTCTCTTGAGTCAAGCAAAGCAAAGACTAGGTTTGCGTTTTCTGTTTCTGTGTAATAGCAAATGCCATCTTTATCAAACCACGGCTTGTTTGGATCATCTCCAAGCATTGCTGTTGTTACCATAGGGATTCCAAGCTCTGCTTCTGAAGCAACTTTCATAACTCTGTACAGGGCAATTGCATTATCGACGCTAAATAAGCCGTTTTCCCCGCTGAAAAGTGCAAAATCTACCTTTAGCTCATAGCCCTTTGTTTCCGTCAATTTGCCTTCGCTTGTTAAAAATTTAGTGAAATCCAATTTATCTTGTGCTTCTCTGCCTACTTCAATGACTTTTGAAGGGAAAACACGAACGTTTCTTGAAGCTGTTAGAAGATTTTTTGGTATGTTATCTGCTTCGGTTAATGCTTGAAGAACGACGCCATTATAAGGAATTTTTCTACCTCTGTGCACATCATTAATCCCGATTGCTGCTGCAGTTATAAGAACTTTGACTCTTTCTTCTGAGTATGCAGTATTTAGTTCTTCCGCAAACTCTCGTTTCTTAATTAACGCTTGATCGATTGCGCTGTGAGCAAAACCTAAACGGATTGTTGTGCTGCCATCCTGATTAATGTCATACATTCCGCCTACACCGGTTGTGTGTGCTATTAACACTTCATCTGCAAGCTCTTTTCTTATGTTTCCAAAGCCTTGTGCAATTTTTTTGAGCAATTGTGATTTTAGCGCGCGAATTTGTTCTTCATCAGTCATTCCACGTGCTCTGCATTTTTCTTCCAGATCTTTCATTCTGTATGCTGCAACACTTGGAATTGGAACGCCACAAACAACACTTGCAAAACGGAAATCTTTATCATTTATTGGATGCACAAAGTTGGCAAGAACTTGTCTTTCGTAAGTAATGTAGTCTCTAAGAAAAGCTTCAAATGGAGAACTAATACTTTGTATAAGTTTCGTAATGTCAGCAGCGCTTGCTGCTTCTGTTTCTGGAAATCTTGGTTCGGCATCAAACTCGTACAAAACAATACGAACTCCGCTTGGAGTCATGAGCTCTCTTCGCCTTATTTTTCTGTCTGAATCAATGTCTCTTGTGCCTGGGAAGATACCTTCTGCTTCTATTCCTCTACCTTTGACCTTTTCTCTAAAGCGTAAAACTTCATCTTTTGTTCTGCCTGTGACAACAATTGAAGGGAATTGATTGTTAGAAGGAGAATGGGTAGTCAGCATCTGCTCGTAAAAATCAACCATCTGCAGAGCAGTTTGGCCGCCAACAGCGCCTGTGCCGCCAAAGATAACGTGCGTTTGATCAAATACCGAATCAGGGGCTTTTCTCAAGCGTACTTCTAAAGGGACTTGTTTATGTGCCATTTTAGGTCTATTAAGCTTATTTAAGGCAGGCAGTATATAAATATTTCTAATTTTTACTACTATATAAAGACAATATATTATGCTAAAAATCCTGAGATAAGTTTAATAAAGAACTCTGTTTTTAAAGCGGTTCAAGGGCCCGTGGTCTAGTGGTTATGACACAACCTTCACATACGCGGAACAGAGTCGCGCTGACTCTCAATGCGTTGAGAGAGGTTGAGGTCCCCAGTTCGAATTTGTAAAGAACGAAAGCCTGGGCGGGCCCATGAGCTGCAGGAGACTTAAATCTCCTGCAGCGTTCTTATAATGGGGCAGACGTAACTGCCGGCGATTAAAAAACCAACTGTAGCCAGCGAAAGAATAACAGTGCCAACTGCAGAAGCTTTGTCTTCACGCCACATTCTTCTGAGCTTTCGGCATAATGTAATTTTTTAATTGGTTTTTAGAAGGAGTTAATAAATTTATACTATGATGTCAATAGTTTTTCCTTGTGCGACCAATGGGCGCTGTGCTCTGTGTATTTCTGCTGTTAGTGCATCTGCGTATGGCTTTGGCGTCCCCTTATCTGGAAGAAAAACTCCATCATAGCCAATGCCTGCTACGTAGTTAGCTGGGAAGTATGGTAATTGTCCTTCTTGTAGTGGTGCTACCATTTTAGAGCAGATATTTTTCTGCGATTAAGTATAATGGCGTTACGACGAGTGCTAATTGAGCGGCGATATCTATTCTGCTTCCTGTGCCAGCTTTTCTTTCGTTTTCTATGTGTTCATGCACTCGCTGCCATTGCGCTGCAAAAGTACCTGGTTTCTCTGCTTCTTCTATTGCATGCTGACGGTCAATTGGGTCTCTTATGTTGCTAACTTCAGCGGAAGCGTCAGCTCTGTAAGAATCCTGAACCCTTAGCATTGTTGCTGAAACTGATGTTACCCCGCTGGTGTCTGTTGCCATTTTAACTTATTCTTGGTTCTATTTATATAAACTTTTCTTAAAATGAACACAAAATATTTAAGCTCGTCTAACTGCTACTGATTTATGGGGTTTCGAGACGAATTTAGGCAAAGGATTCCTGACGAATTGAAAGAGGACAAAGATTTTCAGCTTCTGCTGGATATGATTAGTTTGAATAATATCCGGAATAAGGGGGATTTGTATAATTACTTTGAAACAGAGATAAAAAATATTGAAGAGTGGCTGAAGCAGAATCAAGCAGCCGGAGGAAGCATTATTTTGAAGCTAAGGGATAATGTTATTCGGTTGGAGAGGTTTAGGAAGTGGAAGCAGATGTGCGAGGAGTTTTTGTAGTTAAGTGAAATGAAAAGTTTATAAGCAAGTGCTGCTTTTTTTGAGGAAAGATGGTGACATCACTTTTGGAAGAAAAGGGAAAGGCAGGTAAACTGTCGGATGAACAGTTGTGGGCTCTTTTTTTATATAATCCGAAGAGGGGGAGAGCTAACGACAGCGATAATAAAACAGGAACTTCTTCAGATATTTCTAGGTTAGTTAGCGATGGGAGGGGCGCTGCTCTAGTTGATGATGAACATAAAAGAACATTGCATAAAGACTCACAGGATGTTGGAGCAACAGAAACTACAAGCGGCGTTAGATTTTATGCATTCGATCAAAATGACTTATACTGCAGTCGTGTAATGCCATGGGAGCGCGGCGTTGTGCGCGATAGGGTTGAGGTTCTCGTAAAAATGCCTTCTCAGCGTTCA
>CAYJSO010000069.1:0-5689 GCA_964372795.1 uncultured Methanosarcinales archaeon | reverse complement strand
CCTGCAAAAATTGTTTGAACTGCCGATAAAAACGAATTTTAGATATGTTAATGGAGATATCTACTTTGATGAGGATGAGATAAAGAACAGCATGCTGATTATCAGAAATAAACTAGTTCATGAGCCGGATTATCCTGATAAAATTGTAAATAAAGTGTTTAGCGTAGAGAAGGAGATATTGAAATTTAAAGAAGAGACAAAAGATTTGGATATAAAGAAACTATCAAACGAGGAATTAAAGAAAACCATAATTGAAGGCTGCGAGCTGACAAACAAAATCAGCGGTTTTATGAGTTTTAGGGGCACAATACAAATTTATGATGTGCTTGCTGAGCTTGTAAGAGGAGAATTGCTGCATAAATTGCGCCAGCGTGATGCAGAAGACAAACTGGAGGATTATTTTTTAATTCTGAGCGCGCCAGCAAGACGAAGTTTTGTTGGAGAGGAGAAAGACAGCCTGATAGAGATTGCTATTTTGACTAAAGAAAACGAGAATATAGATGATAAACTAAAAGAGCACATTTACAGATTTGGAAACATGAAGTTTCACTGGCTTATTGGTGAGGAGATGACGATTCGTGAACTGAAGGAGAGAATCGATAAAATAAAAGATCCAATTAGCGAAAAGGAAAAAATTAGAAAACAAAGAGAGCAGACTGAAAGAGAAGTACAGAACATGGCTAATGAATTGGATTTCTCGGAAAATACGAGAAAATGGCTTTCTCAGCTAAGGATGTACATGTTTATGAGAACTTATGTTAAAGATATTATTGCTGTTGCTCTTGACACCATAAGGCTGCATTTAAAAGAATATGGAGAAAGAAATGGATTTAGTTTAGATGAAGTTTTAACTTTGACTTACGATGAAATGCTGAATGTGGGAAATATAGACAGAAATGAACTGCTGAAAAGAATTGAAAAAAGAAGGAAAAGCTTTATTTGCGAGCATGTGGATGGAAAGATGACTATGGTAGAAGGAGGAGAGATTGAGAAAGACAGTGAGGAAAGTGAAACTAATGAACTTAAAGGACAAATAGTATGCAAAGGAATTGTTAAAGGGATTGCGCGCGTTTTGCAGTCGGCGAAGGAAATAAATAAAGTGCAAGAAGGAGATATTTTGATAACTGCGATGACAACACCAGATTTTCTGCCGGCAATGGAGAAAGCTGCTGCATTTGTTACCGATGAAGGAGGCTTAACGTGCCACGCTGCTATTGTTTCGCGCGAGATGAGGAAGCCTTGCATAGTTGGAACATTAAAAGCAACAAAAGCTTTTAAAGACGGCGATTTTATAGAGGTGGATGCGAATAAAGGCGTTGTTAGAAAAATAACATGAAAACCAAAATCGCTGCGATAATATTGAAAGATGGGAAGATATTGGCTGTGCGCAAAAAAGGAACTGATATCTTAATAATGCCTGGCGGTGGGCCTGAAAACAGTGAAAGCCATGAAGAAACTTTGAGGAGAGAATTGAGGGAAGAAATAAATGTTGCGCTAAAATCATTAAAACATTTTGGGAGTTTTGTTGAGCAAGCGATTTTTGAGGATGGAAATATGACTGCGCACATTTATTTTGCTGAAATTGCTGGAGAGCCAAAGGCAAGCTCCGAGATTGTAGAAATAAAGTGGATCGGTAAAAAAGAAATTAGCAATGGAATCGAAATGGGAAGTGTGCTCGGGAAAAGGGTTATTCCTAAGCTGATTGAAGAAGGATTGGTAAGATGAGAATAAGAAAAAACCACCGATAAGTATATAAATGCTATAAACAACTACTAAAAACATGGAAACAATAGTCATCCCTAAGAAGGCGTTCACTAAAATCCTTACAGATGTAGAAACATTGATAGATGATGTTGAATTAGCTCTGGATGCAAAAGTAAGGAAAAGAATCGCTGAAGTAAAAGTCGATCCTTCGATAGGAAAGTCTGAAAAAGAATTGGATGAATACTTGAAAAAAAGGGGAGTAAAAATTGACTGAATGGGAGATAAAAGAACATCCGGATTTCTTTAAGGATTTAGACAAATTAAATAAGAACGAGTTAGAAGTTTTTTATAAGAAGAAAGAGAAAATAAAACAAAATCCTTTAAGATTGAAACACCTTTCTGGTGGGGAGAACTGCTATAGGGAGCCCATTACTTCAAGTATAAGGCTAATTTATTATATAAGGGGAAATGAAATTTGGCTGCTGGTTATTGATAAGCATGATGAAGCATATGAAAAATACAGAAAAAGACTGCACTCTTTAAAAATGAGATATTTGGAAGAAGAAAATCAAAAATGAAAATACGAAAAGCAACGGCAAAAGACTGGAAGAAAATTGTAAATTTGCAGCTGGAGTTTACAAGGTTTTCCAGAGGGCATGATGTTTTTTTAAAGCCGAGCAGGAATTATTTAGTTATACAAAGGAAAAGAACTAAAAATTTTCTTAAAAAAGGAATTGGGTTTATTGCAGAAGAGAATAAAAATGCAATTGGATACATAACTGGAACTATAAAAAAGAAACCACAGTGGAAAGTCAGCAGATACGGGCATATAAATGAAGTGTTTGTTTCCAATAAGTACAGGGGCAAAGGGCTTGGTAAGCTGTTGATGAAGAAATTTTTTGATGAGCTAAGAAAAAAGAAAATAGAATATGTTGATTTAAGTGTGTTTGTTAAAAACAAAGAAGCGCAGAGATTTTATAGGAAATTGGGGTTTAAGGGGTATAAGGTTTATATGAGGAAAAAAGTCTGATTTTAGAAAGAATTATAAATGCAGAGCTTTAAAAATTCTATGTTATAAAATGGCAGAACAGAATGTTGCGGACAGAGTTAAAGAATGTTTAGCCGAAATAAAAAATCTTGAGCCTATTGCGATGGCCGATATTTCAGAAAGGGCTGTCGCAGTATTTGATAATTTCAAGGAGACTGATCTCTATTTTGATGCTGATAGCTATGTTATAAAGAATCCAGGGATATGGAAAGGTGGAGAAGCATTATTTCCAGCAGTGCTAGACGGAACTGGCTTAGGTATGTTGCCAGGAGCCGCTCTTGGTAAAGGTGTAGATAATTTTTATCAAGCACTTCTCTTTGCTACGTTGGTGCTCGAGCCAAAGAATAAAGAAGCAAACTGGTACCATGCACCAAGAAATTTTCAGATTACATTTAAACCAGGCGGAACAGAAATAGTTTAAAATTAATCATTTCCTGCAAACAAAAATATATTTATCAAAATTAAATTCCGGATGCCATTCTGAAGCAAAGTTGAGCTGATTTTCAAGCAAAAGAGATTCAAGGATTTGCGTTTCAATTATCGTCGGAACAGTAATTATTAAACAACCAAGTTTTTTTAATAATTTAATTGATTCCGTTAATGCAGGAATGAACTGCTGGTTGTATATGGGAGCTAGGAAAGCGGTAATTATGTCAAATGTTTCTGGCTGGAATTTCTTTGTTAAAGTTGAAGCGTCTGCGTGGATAATTTCTTTTGAAGAAATGTTGCGTTCAATTGCCTTTTTAATCTGTTTTAAATCAATTTCAACGCCAATTGCATTTGCTGCAAGAGATTTTGCCAGCTTCAAGCCAAAACCAGAGCCAGTGCCAAGATCAAGCAGTTTTTTATTTGTAAAGTTGGGAAGCTTTTCTATTTCTATTAACGATTTGAAGTAATTTAATAATCTGTCAAAGCGTTCCTGTTCTAAAGGGTTTTGGTAGAGCTGCATTATTTAGCCATATTTGTTATTGTTTATAAATTTTAGTTATGTAGACTGCGGAGGTGGTCTAGTTGCGGAGCAATAATACTATTATCCGACGCTTAATTAAAAATTTAAACTTAGAAAATTTAAAACAAAAATTTAGCGTCGCATAAAGAGATTACCTTAAAGATAGAATGTGCTCCGCAGCCTGTGGTTTTTATGTTGTTATCTGTGGAGCATTGTAGCTCTGCTCGGTAAAAGCTTTGCCTATGCCTTTGCCGATGTAAAAGAACTCTTCGTTTAGAGCTCCTGCCAGAATGTCAAGAAATGAAAGCTCAGTTCTGTACTCTACAAATTCAACGTCTGTGACGTTAAGCTGCTCTGTTAAATAGTCGACAAGCACCTGTTCATCTCCCAAAACATCAACCAAGCCAAGCTGCTGCGCTTCCTCTCCCAAGAAAAATTCGCCTGTTGCTAATTGTCTAACTTGATAATCCTCCAAGCCGCGGTTAACTGCAACTTCTTCTATAAAGTAATCGTGCAGCTTGTCGAGCTTTCTTTGGAAAATCAAGCGCTCTTCATCAGTAAGCTGCTTGAATGGAGTGCCAATGTCTTTGTGTTTGCCGGCGACAAGGCGTTCGTAGCTAACGCCGTATTTTTCCATTAAGCCAGTGAACTCCAAGTAGCTTGCTATAACGCCAATTGAGCCGGTAACTGACATTTTATTTGCTATTATTGTGTCTGCAGCAGATGCAACCCAGTAAGCGCCGCTTGTGCCTATCTCCCGGACAAAAGCAACTGTTGGTTTGTCTGTGCGTTTTAAGGCTTGAGCTATCTCGTCAGAAGCAACAGCTGAGCCGCCCGGACTGTTAATGTCGATAACAATTGCTTTAATTGAAGGATCTTCATCAGCGTCTTCTATGAATGAAACTATGTCTGTTGAGGAAGCAGTCTGCTCACCGAATGCTGTTGAGGAGCCGTCAACTGTTATTACGCCTCTGAGTTCAATTAAAGCTACGTTGCCAAATGCGGATGAAAAGTCCTCGCCAGCGAATAAAGATACTATAAATAAGATTGGGAGTATTAAAACAAAGAAAACGACTAAGCCAACTACAAGCCAAATAATCCATGCTTTGCTCTTTTTTTCAGGTTGTTTGGGCATACGATTAAGGAAGTTAGTTTATTATAAAAAGGTTTGGTTTAGTTGTTTTAGAAAATAAGAGTTCAAATTAGAGTTCAAAGCTAAAAAGTGCTGAATAAATAAAGCCTAAAGCAGTGTATATAGAAAATCAAAAAAATAGAAAATCAAAAAAAGATAAAAAAAGCAGTTTTATGGTGCTCTAGCCAAATACCAGACTTCTTTAAGCGCAACAACAACTGTTGCTGGCACGACAAAAGCCAGTACATTGGTAAAGATTGCGTCCAAATAAGCACCTATGCTACCAACAGTTAGGCTTTCCAATGGCGCTGATTTTGTCACAAAGCTGACAAAGACTAAAATTGCAGCAACTGTCAAGAAAGGCATAGTTTCTTTACCAGACACGTTCAAGAAGCCTACAATCAGCCCTAATAAGACCATCAATGAAGTTAGCCATATAACCGCGTCAGAGCCAAGCTGACTTGACAACAAGCCTAAAAGAACAGCCAATGCAACTCCAGCTATGAAGGAGTAACTCCCTACTACTTTTTCCATTTGCTTTTCACCTCTTTTTATTATTTGATTAAAGTGGAAGTAAATCTTTAGGGTTTATAAGTGTTACGTATAAAACTAGAAGTAAAAAGCTCTCAAATTAAAATAAAAAAATAAAAATAAGCTTATTAAAGCTTACATGAATTCGTCCCAAACCATTCTAATTGCGTATGTTGCCGCTACACCAAGGGCAAAGCTAACTACCAAGCCACTTATCCAAGCGCCAAAATCACTTAGATTAACTAGGTCTGTAATTACGCCCAATGCATCGTCAAAAACCCACCAAGTAGCTAAAGCCGCAATTAAGGCATTTACACCTGGCTTT
>CAYJSO010000068.1:3605-5787 GCA_964372795.1 uncultured Methanosarcinales archaeon | reverse complement strand
AGATAGAAAGAATTTTATACTTAAGTTAACTGCTTACAAAAATGGCAGTAGCACTGGCGTCGATAAGACCTCAAGCACAAGAACTTATCCACAATCTCAACATAAACATAAAAGAACTTAACCGCCGCATCGTATTATTATTAAGTAGGATTGATAGTGTGGTGAATTTAACCACGCTTATGACACAAGCACAATAAGAAACGCAATTAAATACAACATCAAAAAAGACATCATTCCTAAACTAATCAAACTGCAAATTCTATTCCGCAGCTGCAAGGAAGATAAAGCAATTGCTACATTAGCATCCCATGTAAAATTCTTTATAGACGTAAGAAGGAGCTTAAGAGTAAAGGTGAAGCCGCTTGAAAAGGCTTGGAGAGATAATAGGGAAGCTTGGCGCCAAGGATTAAAAGACTTTAGAGGCTACCTCGAACTAGTTAGATTAAATCTAGAAGAAATGTCAAAGAAAGATGGCACTTTAAACGGCCTTAGCCAAATGCTCTCCCAAAAAACAATCCATTATAAACGCAAAGCAGCTTAAAAAGCCAAAATCTAACCTTTTAAGTTGAAATGACTAAAATTTAAACCTAAAATTAAAAATAAAACAGAAAAAATAATTAAAACTAAACAACACTTACACCCCAACAACTACACTCAAAACCCATTCTCGTCTACAAAAACCGAAAAGTATATAAATAACCTCTTGCAACAGTATATAAAACTAATGGTACTAAAAACCAAAAAGGTGATTCTGATAAATTATAAGCGAGGTTGAGCACCATGCCAATTTTACGAAAAGCTATCAAAGCATGCCCGGAATGTGGCGGCGAGAACCTTTTCCGCAACGTTGACCGCGGAGAGATGGTTTGCAGAGACTGCGGACTTGTTCTAGAAGAAAAAATGGTTGACTTCGAGCAGGAATGGCGCGAATTTGATGACGAAGACAGTGAAAAGATGCGCAGAGTAGGCGCTCCAGCTACCTACACACAATTTGACCAGGGATTAGGCACTGAGGTTGGTCAAAAGTCTGATCTGTACAAATTAGGCTCTAAAAAGGACAAAAACCGCTTCTTCAGGCTCAGAAAGTGGCAATATCGCATTTCAACAGCAATTGAACGCAATTTAAAGGTAGCTTTAGCTGAGTTAAAGAGAGTAAGCTCATTCCTTAAATTACCAAAAAGCGTTGAAGAGGAAGCAGCTAGAATTTACACTTTAGCTGTACAGCGCGGCTTAGTTCGCGGCAGAAGCATGGAATCTGTTGTAGCTGGCGCATTATACGCAGCCTGCAGAAGACATGAAGTGCCTAGAACATTAGATGAAATGAGCGAAGCTTCCGGCATTGAAAAGAAAGAGATTGGCAGAACCTATCGTTTTGTAACTCGCGAATTGAGCATCAACATAATGCCAAGCAACCCAGCTGATTACATTCCAAGGTTTGCAAGCGCATTAAACTTAAGCCCGGAAACGCAAAGCAGAGCAGTTGAGATCCTAGAGGAAGCAAGAGAAGGCGAATTAACTTCAGGCAGAGGTCCAACAGGCATAGCAGCTGCAGCACTTTACGTAAGCTCTTTAATCCACGGCGAAAAACGCACACAGCGCGAAGTAGCTGATGTTGCTGGAGTCACAGAAGTAACAATAAGAAACAGATACAAAGAACTTATAAAAGAATTAAAGTTAGAGAGAGAAGTTGAGAAGAAGAATAAGAAGAAGTGATTTTTTATTTTTTAGTCTATATTTATTAAATTTATTTTTTAAATTTATATAGTATTTTCTTAAAGTTAACAATTTTATCTTTATTAACAAAAACTTTTTCTCCTTTCAATAAAGCAACTTTCCTTCTAACCCCGCCAGCAAACCCACCAACATTACCATCAGAACAAACAACCCTATGGCAAGGCACATCTGGAGAAAACGGATTCTTATTCAGCGCAGCTCCAACAGCGCGATAAATCTGTCCTCTTCCCCCTAACTTCTTTCCGATTTCTTTATACGTTGTAACTTTTCCTTTTGGAACTTCCTTGCACAAAGCATAAACCTTTTTCTGAAATTCAGTTATCATCTTCTTTTTTAATTTTACTAAATTTTAAGTTTTATTTTTATTTAATTTTAGTTTATTTTATTTAAAATATTTTTGAAATTTCTTTCATTCGTATTGCTTTTATACTCTCTAGCCAGATTTCTC
>CAYJSO010000068.1:0-3595 GCA_964372795.1 uncultured Methanosarcinales archaeon | reverse complement strand
TCTCATTCTGCACCTTTTTAGCTTTATGCGCCCTCTCAAAATCAACTAAAATTGCTTTTCCATTTCTAACAATTACATGCTTTAAAGGATGATGCATCTCTTCCTTATTAACCTTTAATTTGTCGAGCACAAAACACTGGCTAAAAACATCTTTAATTGCTTTTTTAATCTTCTCTTTTTTATTTTTTTCAATAAAATCAACAATAAAATCCCCCCTAACAAATTCATAAACAATAAAATCTTTAGAAAAAATAAAAACTTTAGGCCCAATCTTATATTTATTCAGCTTTCTCAGCCAAAATATTTCATTTTTTATCCTTCCAACAGCTAAACTTTCCTTTCTTTTTAATTTAATAGCAACCTTTTTGCCCTTGTACTTCCCAACAAAAATTAATCCTCTTTTCCCGCGGGAAAAATATTGAAGATCTCTAACCCCTTTTCTCTTAACTTCCAGAACCGCATCGTTCCAAACAACCTTATAGCAATACAGCCTCTCAAAAAATAACTTTTCCTCTTCTAACAAAACAAAAGCAAACCCGTTTCTCTCAATCACCTCATCTACTCTATTTTTATTCGTCAAAGAAGAAAAAACAACTAAAACTGCCCCTTTATCCTTCAAATACTTTCCAACTTCACTAAAAAATCTCTCTAAAATCTCATAACCATGCTTGCCGCCAGCAACCTGCTTTGCAACATTCTTCTCCTCACCTTCCATAGCCGGCAAATACGGCGGATTAAATACAATTGTGTCAAATTTCTTATCTTTTATTTTCGAGAACAAGTCCGAAACTCTGAATTCAATTTTTCTATCCTTCATATTCTTCTTACAATATTCAATTGTTTTTCTGTCAACATCAACCGCAATTGCATTTCTTACATTTTTCTTCTTAGCCGCAGCAACCGCTTGCACTCCAGAACCCGTCCCAACATCCAGCACACTCCCAAAAGCAAACTTCTTGACATACTTCTCCAATAATTCAGAATCTTCGCGCGGTTCGTAGATCATTTTACTTTTTTAACAACCCCGGCATTAGCATCTACCTCAACCAAATCACCATCTTTCAGCACTTGTGTCGCAATCTTAGTCCCAATCACACACGGAATATCAAACTCTCGAGAAATAATTGCTGCGTGACAAGTTATCCCGCCTTCATCAGTTACAATTGCCTTTGCTTTCTTAATCAATGGAATCATGTTGGGATTTGTCATACCTGTCACAAGTACAAACGGCTCTTTAATTGTCTGGGCAGTTTTTTCAATTATGCGTAAATCATCAAAATCAATAACGCGAACAACCCCCATGACTTTTCCTCCGTTTGCGATATTACCAGTAAAAGTCTTTAAATCCGTTTGAGTTGCTTGCCCCAGAATTCGATATTTTAGCTTTCTTGCTCCCCTACCACTATAGAATCCACCTTCTTTACCATTAACATAAATAAGATAAAAATCTTTCCTATTCTGAATTTCATGGCTCGTCACAGCAACTCGATCTTTTAGAAAGCTAAAAATATCTTTCATGCTCCAGAACATCATAACATCTCTGATACTCATGTGTGTTTCTTTCGCAATCCGCTCAAATAATCCAAATAGACTATAATGGATTCCCGACCAACAATTTTTGAGTTCTAATCGCAAGATGGTAAGTTGCTGGATAAGCTGCGCGATTCTTTTAGCTTCTGATGATTTTAGTTTTCGAGACAATTGCTCTTGTATGGTTTTTAATTTCTTAAGTCTCTTTCGGGAAATATTTATCTCATTTTTAAGTTTAGCAGCAGATTCGGCGCCAAGACGCCTGTCCATAAGTTCCTCAGCATCTTTTTTGGAATCTATATTTGTGAAGAGAAAAGAAAATCGCACCATATGTTGTTGGATTTTACGCTTTGTTGGATTCTTTATTAGATTAAATAATGATATCTTCTCTCGCAATAGCAGATCTTGCACGCACGGTGTAGTAAGTGTTGCGATAACATCTCTAACTTTTCCAGGCATACGTGATTCCACTATACTACTGAGTTGCTGCTCGAGCGCATGGCTCGTGGGTTCCCACGTCGTTAAGATATATGCAAACACAGTTAGAGTGACATTACTGTATTTTTTAAATACACGAACGAATGCTGAGCTATGGATAGATATGTTTTTGGCAAGAATATCGCGTAACTTACCTGTTAAACTCCAAAACTCTTTTATCGTAGATTTAATATCTTTCAGCGTTTTGCGCGCGATTAGTGGATTGAGAAGTTTCTTCCCATCTTCTTCAGCATCATGTACGCCTCGTTTTGTAATCCACCTTTGTGCACGGCCATTTTCACTAAAGAACAGAGATGATCTTGCTACATTGCCAATAATGAAACGACATTTAATCAGCTGCTCAATTTGTGCCTCATGTTTAAAAAGCGGCTGCTCCGCTGTCCATGATTTCTCCCAAACATCTTCAGAATCTTCGACCATAAAAGAAAGAAAAGCATAAATTAGTTAAAAACCTTACGGAAATCTCTGATTTCCTAAGGTGCCAGAAACCAGTAGTTTCTAAGCACCTTTCTACCTAAACTCTCTTTCAACAACCTTATCAATAGACAATCGTGCAAGCTCAGCAACTCTCGCAAACGTTCTGTCATGTTCAGCAGGATCAGGACTTCCAAACGTGTTAGGAATGTCTTCCATTTGCTTAATTAATCCAGCGAGAGACACAACATACACCCTTGCTTTACGCCGCTCAGCATTCTTTTCGGTATCCAATTCACCGCCTTCCATTTCATTATCAAGAGCCCCAAAAGCCTCATAATCATCAAGAGCAATTCGAACATTATCCGCGCCTATCGGCAGCACATACAACGCATCAAACTCGCCTTCTGGTATCGGATTCAACTGCTTACGCCTGCCTTTATAACTCAGCCCGCGCGCAGCTAAAAACCTATCTCTCTGTGCAGCTTCTTCTGTTGCAAATTGTGCACGCGCTTTTAAACCAAGACCGTCAACAAACTTTCTAAATTCCTCTTCACGCTCATAGCGCACTGCTGCATTCGGATCTCCAAAAAGCGTTCCCTCAAGAAAAGCAACCTCTCCAAAATTAAATAAACCAGAGCGCGCGCGATTATATGCAATTCCACGCCTTGCTAAATCTTCAGCCCGCTTATAATCATCTACAACGCCCCCTTCATTCTGAGCAACTCTTGTCCCGCTCGAAGAAACCAGAATATTAGACGTTAAACCAGGATACGCACTTATAACATGCCCTCTTGCAACTGTCTCAGCCACTGGACTTCTTCCATTATTTCCAGTACATACGTATTCAACTCTAACAACTTTAGCCTCGCTCATACAAGCTCAAATATAAACGCCTATTTATAAACTTTACTAATTTAACCACTAAAAAGTGACATAGAAATATAAAGCATAAAAAGAAATATTTATATATAGGTATACTTTAGGTATACCATGCAAGTCACTACAATAAAACTAAGCAGAAAAACAAAACATATGCTGGACGATTTTAGACAAGAGAACGAAAGTTACGACAGAATTGTCCATAGTTTAGTCTCTGCTGTTAAGAAACAAAACCTTAGAGAAGAACTAATGGAAGCGTACAAACAGAATG
>CAYJSO010000067.1:0-5801 GCA_964372795.1 uncultured Methanosarcinales archaeon | reverse complement strand
GATTCAGCAACAACATCTACATCGCCAATTGCTTCGCTTAGTATGGTTGAAGAGGTTTCTACTGTTGAGTTGAATGCTAACTCCGGAACGCGCTGCTCTTTTTCTTCAATTTCCAGCAAAGGCAAGGCAAATGTTCTTATAGTGTCTGAGCGGAACTGGACTTTTAGCTTGCCAGATTCTTCTTCTAATGTAACTGTATCGTTTGATTTTGCTCTTCTTAGAATTTGCTTGAATTGTGCCAAGTTAATTGCAAACTCTGTGTCTTTTTTAACATCGTATTCTGTAAATGCTGTTGAGAGAAGCTTAAAAATAACCATTGCAACGTTTGCCGGGTCCATTGCTACCAGCTCTAAAGCATCTTTTGTAACCACAAAACGAGCTTCATTTACGAGATCAGAGATTACGCTTATGCTGTCTTTGAGATATTTTGGTTCTGCTAATGTTAAACGCATGTTTCCACCCCAGATTTAAGTTGGCTGAGAATTAGGTGGTATTTATATTTTGTTGTTATTGTGTTGATAAAGGGAGAGTTTTAGTGATTTTACTGTTTTGGCATTTTTAGATTCTTTTATTCTATGGAAATGCGATCACCATTGCCTAAAACGTGAACCTTATCTTTTTTGTAGCCCATTTGATGAGCTAATTTTGCGAATTCTTCCAGCATGTGGGGCTCGCCGTGAGTCGGGATTAGATGCTCCGGCTTTATGAGTTCAATAAATTCCTTTAAATCATGTCTTGCTGAATGACCAGAACCATGTATATCTGTGAAGATTCTCGCGCCTTTTTCTTTTAATCGCGATTCGAGAACTTTGCGGTTTGCCATTGTTGTTGGAGTTGGGATTGTTCTGCAGGAGAATACAACATAATCGCCTGTTTTTAAGTCAAATTTGTACTCTTCGTTTGCGATTCTTGACAGCATTGCTCTCGGCTCGCCCTGGTGACCGGTCATTACAATTATGTAATTCTCCTTTTCTTTTGAAATCCTTCTTAATGCTTTTTCTGCTCTTCTGCCGTACAGTATTGTGCCAATGTCTTTTGAAAAGTTTACTAGGTTAATGTTTTCTGCTGCGGTTATGTAGCGGTTTAATGATCTGCCCAGGAAGATTATTTTTCTGTTGAGTTTTTTTGAAAATTCTATTATGCTCTGCAGGCGCTCAATATGAGAGCTGAAGGTTGTGATAATTAATGCTTTTTTGTCCAATGGCGTGTTGAGCATTATTTCTTTTAACATGTGCCTTGCTGTCTGCTCAGAAGGCATTTTTTGATCAAGCTCAATGTACAAGCATTCCGTGATCAATAGGATGATTTTGCCTTTAAGCTGCTTTAATCTTGCGAGATTTGTTTTTGGGCCAAGATGAGGAGTTTCATCGAGCTTGTAATCGTTTGCGTACAGGATAGTTCCGTATTTTGTGTGCAATGCAACAATCGCTGTTTGAGGAGTGCTGTGGGTTACGTTTATGAGTTCTACTGTTATGTTATCTGTCAGCTTCATTGAAGAGTTTGGATTTAATTTGATTAGTTTGTTGCTGAATTCTATGTGTTCGTATTGCTTTAACGCTTTTAGAACTTCGATTGTGTAGGGTGTTGCTATGATTGGGCATTTAAACTGGTTTGCGAGGAAAGGAATTGCGCCGACATGATCTAGGTGAGCGTGGGAAGGGATAATTGCTCTTACTATGTGCTTCCAGTCTTCCATCGCTGAGAAGTCCGGGACAGCGTTTACTTTTATGAGGTTTTTTGCGGTAATGTTTTTTATGTCTTCGTCTTCTGTAAAATGAACGTAGTTTTCCATGTGCAAGCCAATGTCTAAAAGAACGATATCATCATCCACTTTTATTGCGGTGCAGTTTCTTCCTATTTCTTTGTAGCCGCCTATGGCTTGGATTTCGATGGGCATATAGTTTAGAAGTTGTTGGGAGTTTAAAAAGGTTGGGAATTCTCAGTAAATTTTTTAGAATAAATTAAGAACTAACTAACACTAAAATTAAAATAAAATAGCGTCGCAAACAAGTAAAGTCATTCTGACTCTACACTCACTAGCGTTCGTACGTTGCGCTCGCGTAGCTCGGCAACTACCTGCTCCGCAGTCGATGTAATAAGAATAGGATAAATGCGGGGAGCAGGAATCTCGTTTTCATTTCGAACCTGCGTAGGCACTAAGCCAATACGTCTTGAGCGTATCCCGTTTGGCCACTCCGGCATCCCCGCATGAATGCATTTAGAAAATAAGAGGTATATAAAGGTTTTTAATGAGAAGCTTGTTTCCATTTTTCTTCGAAGAAATGTTTATAGGAATTGGATACTGCATGGCTTTCTATTACAAAGGCAGTTGGGATATTGTCCCAGTCTAAAGTAATGACTTTGTTTTTGTAGATGATTAAACCGGTTGGGATGAATTCTTTAACATAATGGATTTGTGTGTGTTTTATTCCTTTGAAAATTCTGTTAATTAAGGATTTTGTGCCTTTGAGAGCTAAACCCTTTACTTTAATGCCTTTTTCTGAGCGTTTGAGATGGTAGTTTCTAAGAAATAAAATTACGTTATCATCGTATAAGTTTTCTTTTGGGACCTGGAAGAAATAGTACTCTTCGCCTGATTTAAGTGAAGTCAGTATGTCTGAGAATGCTGCTTTCAAGCCGTTGATTCCTTCGTAGACTCTTGCATTCTGCTTTTGCTTGCTTAAGGTTTCTTTTTCTTTCAATTCAGGAAGGATTTCATTTAGTTTGCGCTCTTTGTCCTTTAGGAAATGCATTAAAGAATCTGGAGCAGATGACTGGAAGTATTTTACTTTTCCTTTTAATATGTAAGAGACTAAACCTTTTTCCAGTAAAGAGCCAAGGATATGGTAAACTGTGCTGCTTTGGAGCTTTGTCCTGTCTATTATTTTTCCTGTTTTTGATGGGCCTAGTTCCAGCAAAGCTAAGTAAATTTTTGCTTCTGCGTTGGATAAGCCAAGCTCTTCTAAAGTTGAAGTGTCCATTTATTTGTTAAGTTTGAGGTGGTATAAAAAACTTTCCAATATTGGAGAGTAAATGCTTATAAAGCTGATGAATAAGTGGAAGATATAAACGGGGTTCTTTGGGTGATTTAGAGATTAAAATGAAAAAACTTGAAGAATTATTTTTAGAAGATGATGGTACTGTAAAAGCAAAACCTATTGGTAAACCAATCACTATATGGTTAAAGAACGATCATGTTATGGAAGATTCAGAAGCAAGAAGAATTGTAAAAAGGGAAATTCTCAAAGACGTGCCATTAGAAGCAAATGCTTGTACAATAGGTGATTCAACAGAGATGGATTATAGGTATGGTTATAGTGGGAATGTACATTATGTTGTAGCAGTCCAATATTACAGGAAAAATGAGACCAAAAAATGAAACCTGATGAATTTGTGGCGCTGGTGGAAAGGGAAATGCTGAGGTATAGAAATGTTAAAGATGTTTATGTCACTTCTTCCAATGCTAGGGTTGGCCTGCTTTCTGTAGATAAAAGGGAGCATGGCGATTGGTTTACTACTGATACTGGATTTGGGTTTACTGGAAGAACTAATGCATTAATTTTAAATGAAAATAATTTCTGGGGCTCTAATTACGGAAAAGAAAGTTTAATACTAACTGTTGAATATCCTTTAAAAGTAAATAGAGATACTGTTGATTTAACTGAAGCATTAAAATCGGCTAAACCACAAGGGGTTATATTATGCGATGTCGGTAACCACGGAAATTTTTTTACAGCCTTATTTGATTTAGAAAAAGATATGTGCAGCGATGCATCAACGTGTGCTTGCGCGTCACAACAGGTTGCCCACATCAATAGATTAACAAGAATAAAAGGAATGAAAATAGAGGAAGCAGTACTAACTTTATTTGAAGCAATATATGATAGGAGGAAAAAAGAAGGAAAATGATTGATTAGAATCTAGATAATACAAAACACAAATCTATTTATTTAAGAAAAAAATCAAAGTTTTTCAAGCTTTCCTTCTATCTCTGAAAGCTCCTGTTCCAGTAGTTCTAATTCAGAAGAGCCGCGTTTGGATGGCATTTGCCGCATTTGAGGCATTTCCATCTGGGGCATTGGAGCAAGATGCTGCTTCATGTGCTTTTTCATATCTGATTTTTTTGTAAATGTTGCCGGGCATTGTTTGCAGGCAAATGCTGTTTTTCTTTTTGCTGCTATGTGGAAACGCAATTTGGTTTTTGGCAAAGCCTGCTTTAATTTGTTTAATAAAGAGCGCAGCTCTTTTATGTCCGTTCTTAGCTGATGAACAGAATGCATTTTTTCTTCCCTTATTTTTTTAATTCTTTCTAACCTTTGCATGAAGTTAATTGCCTCGCGAGAACTTTCTAATATATTGCGGCGAACTTCCATTGGGTCACGGACTCCAACGTAGAAAAGCTGCTCTGGCTCGTGCTTGTGAACTATTTTTCTTCTTTTTTTAGCCATGCTATGGGGTTTCCGGTTCTAATAAAGTTTTATCAATGAAATCAACTTTTCTTTCAACTTCATCCAATGTAGCGTGCCATAATTCAAGCTCTGCATCTTCTTCATTTTTCAGCTCGTTTATTTTTTGCAGTGTTCTGCGAGCGTCTTCAAGCTTTGAGCGAATCATGTGCACTACATCCAAAACATCTTTGTACTGCTCAATTTTAACAAATACGGGCATTTCTTGCATTTTAATCACCTTCCTTTAAATAGCATTTTATCTACGAAAATTAATTTGTTGTGTGTGTCTTTTACTGCAGACTGCCATTTGGTTAATGCTCGCTCTTGGTCTGTGTTAAGTTCTTCTAATCTAGTAAGCATGCTGTCTGCTTCTGAAAAGCGGTTCTTAATTCCACTTAAATCCTGCATGATTGAGCGGAAGTCAGTCATTTTCATGAACAAAGGAGGAGGCAAGCTGGCTGATCTTAAAGTTGAGAGTTCCTTTTTTTCCTTTCTTACAATTCTTGATTCAAATTCTTCAATACTTGAAAGTTTGGGGTTTGGGGTTTTAAGTGTTGGAAATGTAGGCAACAGTTCCGGTTCTTCAAATGAAGGGAATCTTGGCATGGGTTCTTCTAGTTTTGATGAGTGTAATGATGGTAAGGGTGGCAAAGGAGCTGGTTTTTGTTCTCTGCCAGCAAAGGAGCGAAGCTCCTCTATAGAAGGCTTGCCGAGCTCTTTTGGCTCAGGAAATAATGGAAGCTCTTCTGGCAAAGGCGGCGGGGGAATGCTGCCAGACTGCTTCCGTTTTATGTTTAAGAAATTCAATGCCATTTGATACCTCACAATAAGCTTTTTTAAATCAAGGACACTATTAAAACTTTTGGAACTATTTTAGAGTAGTAATGGTATAATTTTTATATCAGAGGGGCTTTATTTGGGTTTAATTAACGTTTTATAATGGGTGAGGAAAGTTGAGTGTGTTAGCTAAAAGGTGGTTGCTTATTATTTTACTTATCTTATTACTTAACTTGTTTTCTGCTTATGTTTACGCTAATGTTATTGTAAATGAAATAATGTATAATCCTGCTGTTGCGCAAGGAGATGATTCTGATCTGGAATGGGTTGAGCTTTTTAATAATGGAAATAGTTCTGTTAATTTAAGCGGATGGGTACTAAATGGGAATGGGTTTGAAGAAAGTGTAATTGATGCGAATGGTTTTGTTGTAGTTGCGCGCAACAAAGTTGAGTTTTTAAATTATTATGGGAATGTTGGCGCAGTTGCTGATGGAAGCTTTGTTTTGAGCAATTCTGGAGGGATTGTGAATTTGAGCAATGTGAGCTATCAGGATGCTGTTAATAATGTGAATGATA
>CAYJSO010000066.1:0-5810 GCA_964372795.1 uncultured Methanosarcinales archaeon | reverse complement strand
TCCCATTATGCGACAAGGTAAACTCAACCTATTGGAAGGACATATGCTTCGAGCACTTCGGCATGCAGAATGATGACTGGCAGATATGCACAAGGATTGAACGCGATGATTCGAGAGACAACTGCTTCGATAATATCGGCAGGGACTTATTAATGAACAAATGGTGCCAGCAGATTGGAGATTACAGCAAAAACCTGAAATGCTTCATTTTCGTCGGCACAGAAAAGAACGATGTTACTCAATGCGACATAATGCCCACGCCGGAGCGCGACTTCTGCAGGAATGGCGTTGCTTTCAACACAAGAAACATAGAGTTCTGCAAAACAATAAGCTTCAAGAAAATACGCTCTGATTGTGAAGGGAGTATTAAAGAAAAGCTTGCAGAGGAATCTTCTTAAATCTTTAAAGAACCTTCAAATTAGTATCTTATCGCAGTTCTTACAATAAGAAACTTCATCTAATTTCTCTCCTCTTTTAGTGCATCTTTCTTGAGTACAAACATTATTTCCAGTGTTGAATTCTTCCTCAGAAACGCCTTTCATTTCAGGATGATATTTAAAACAAACTGCACAAAGAAAACGTTTTTCAGTTTCACCGCCACAATTAGAACATCTCATATTATAACCCCGCGCTATATCATATATTTACTTTACACTACCTTCCACGCATAGCTTCTCATTTTGCTGCTTGCTCCATAACCGCAGCTCGCGCATTTCTTTTTTCTAATGTGATACGCTCTTGTTCCGCACCTTCTGCACCTAATCATATTCTTCTTGCCGCTTTTCCTGCCCATGCTTGGCGTTCCTTTCGACATTGTTGCTCACCTATAACTCGTGCTCAGCTTTCCGGAGAAATAGTTATTATCGTGTCTCCTCTGACAAAAACCTTGCCTAACTTTCTTTTCATTTGTCCTTCGACATGCTCTTCTGCTTCTTCTAAAACAACATTTATGTGAATATCAAACGACCTAAGTTTTCCAAAGTACTGCCTTCCATTCTTGCAGTCTATAATTACTCTCTTGTTTCTTGCTTCATTTAAAGCATCTAACGGCCTTGCTCCTTCTTCATTCATTTCTTGCACCCCACGTAAAAAGTAATTCGCTAAAAGCTTAAATCATATATAAACTTATCTGTTGAATTAGGTTTATTATGTTTTTATTATTAAATCTAAACTTTAAACTATAGTTCAGCGTCGCAAACAGGTATTGCTCTCCGAGCTTTACCAGCTCCGCAGCCGATGCAAATAACAAAAACTTTATAAACACCTCACTACAAAAGCCAAACATGCGCGCACAATGGCGTTCTAAACGCAAGCCAACTGGTGGACGTTACCATAAACCATACAGAACAAAACGCAAATTCGAGTTAGCTAGATTTGCAGCCAATACAGTTCTCGGCAATACAAAACTAAAAAAGATACGCACTCGCTCTGCTCACAGAAAAAATCGTTTGCTCTCAATTAACTTTGCAAATGTCGCTTCAGCAGGAAAAGTAAAGAAAGTTAAAATACTTAATGTAACTGACAACCCTGCAAACAAATTCCTTGCAAGAAGAAACATCATAACAAAGAGCGCAGTCATTGTAACAGAACTTGGGAAAGCTCGCGTAACCTCGCGTCCTGGACAGGATGGTGTTGTTAACGCTGTTTTGATTGAAGAGAAAAAATGATTTTAATTATCTATAACTTTCTTCAAACCTAGAGAAAAGACCGGCTGCAGCATTAGGAAAGTTCTCTGCAATTTTCCAAACAAGAGCCGCTGAAGTAGGAACCCTAATCATTTTACCATCATTTATCGTCCACAATCTAGATGTATGTGAATAGTGTCCGCTCGGATCTAATTCCTCTGCAAAATCAGCAATCACTCCCATGGCTGCACTATAAGAAAGTGCTAAACTCCTTAACGGAGCCCCTCTTGCCATAGCTTCAGCAACTTTACCAATCCCAAAATATTTCAATTCACTAGCTGTATCACTAATTGTCCTGCTCAGCCCTTCAACCAAAATCCCAGGCAGAGAGCCGTTTACAAATTGCCCAATACCAGAATCATTTACCGCTCTCCTTACTTCCGCAACTGTTGCCATAAGCTGCTTTTAAGCTCGCAACTATATAAATCTTCCTATTTTAATAACTTCTTAGTAGTTACAACAGAAAAGTTTATAAAGCGATTGTTTTAATAAGCTTATATGCCACGCAAAACAGCAGCACCAGTATCATCTATTGACGATTTAATGACAGACATCGCTCATCTTCTTAGAACAGCTGGAGAAGTCAACGTGCTTGTTACGCAAGAGGGTGCTTTATTTCCAGAAGTAAAATATTCTGTCACAGGCGCAGATAAAAAGCAATACGGCCATACTTTTGAAGGCGCCGGACCAAGTCCAAAGCGTTCATTGACACACATAGCAGCGCTCGATCTTGTTGATAGAATAAGAAAAATCGATGGTGCAGTAGCAGAAATTAGAACAGCAGCATCAAGTCGATGTTCTCGAGTAATAGCAACATATTCTCCTCCGGAAGATTTCAGATTGCAAGGCAAATACGTAACAAGTGAAATGGCTACGCTATTAGGTGTGCCTGAAGCAAGAGTCGTTAGAGCTTTAATAGCAATTAGTGGTTTTGATTTTCAAGCAAGAAACAGAAGTCCAGAATTCCCTGCCAGCGCAGTTTACGATGTCGCTCGTCGCTTAAGAGTTCCCAATTCAACTATTCGAACAAACTATCTTAATTTAGTAGAGCAGGGCAAAATATAAAAACTACTGAATTTTCTTAAAGGTAATGTCACTACTTACGTTAATAATAACTATTGCACTAATAATCATAATCCCGCTCATTATCCTTTCTCTCATCTACAAACTTGCAAAAAAGGCATTCAAAGTTGTTCTTGTCATAGTCATCATTTACTTCATTCTCTCTGCATTTTTTGGAATTAACTTAATTCAGACAGCAAAAAATTTCGCGCAAACATTTCCAAAGGTGCAGAAGCTTATTTTATTGAAGGACGGCAATCAGATTTTAGCTGGATTTGCTGGCAAGCTGACTGATCCAACCGAGGCAATCGCATACATCCAAGAAGATGAAATAAAGCTATACCAAGAATATTATGAAGAGAATGGTTTGAAAAATATTAAACAAAATTATTTGAAGTTAATTATAATTGACATTTCTGCTTTTGATCCTTCGCTGCAAATTAATTTTGAAAATCATCAGGTTTCAGCTGAAACAATCGCAAACGAGATCAAATCAGAAAGACCAATTGATGCTGTTGTGGATAGAATAATAGAGCGGAAACAATTGGATTTTCCCCACAACTATGTTTCTAACTATGTAAGAAAGCAGTACAACATACGCAATGAGCAGGAAATGCGAGACTTTTTATTCTGGCAGTTGTTTGCAGCTGCAAGCCAGGATCCTTTGTTTTTGCTGATTGGATTCAAAAACAAAAACATAATAATCTATCCGAAAACCATAACATTTAAATTCGTGGAAGCAGTTCCTTTAACGGTATTCCAGGATATTAGGCAGTTAATCGCTAAATAAATAATAAAACTAGAATGGGAATATTCGGCAAATTGTTTGGAAGAAAGAAAGATGATCTTGGTTTGGACTTGGACAGGCCAGCTTACAAACCTCTCGGAGCAGCCGACATGGGCTTGCCTGAATTGGAAACTCCGACAATGCCGCCAACTGCAGAATCGCAGCGCGAACTCTCAGGAGAGCTTTCTCCATTTCCCCCGCAATATCCTCAGCAAAATTTCGAAGAGCCTGAAGTCTCTCCTTTAAGAAATTATCAGCCGCGTTCATTTGCTCCGCAGCAGCAGATGCAGCAGCCGTCATTGACTGCCCGCGATGTCGAATTGATTCTCAGCAAGCTCGATGCAATTAGAAGCGCGTTAAACAACGTCGAGATGCGCTTAGCACGATTGGAAAAAATTGCAGGCGTGGAAAAAGACGATAAAGGCTATAGATGGTAATGAAAAATTTCTTGCACAAGCACCGCTCAGACCTCTGGTTTTTCTTAATTGTAATTGTTATCGTCTTATTTGATCAAATAACGAAAGTCATTATTATAAACACTTTTTCCCAGCATCAGTCAAAAGTAATTATTCCAAAATTGCTTTCATTCACTTACATTCCAAATACAGGCATCGGCTTCAGCTTGCTCCAGGGCATGAACACCTTTTTAATTGTCGTTGTAGTTGCAATTATCTTTCTAATCATGTACTACAAGCACAAAATAAAAGAGGAAAATAAAATTCCGCAGGAATTTTTCGCTTTTATTGTCGCTGGCGCGCTCTCCAATTTAGTCGACAGAATCGCTTACGGCTTTGTCGTCGATTTCATTGACATGCATATCTGGCCAGCTTTCAACTTAGCAGACATTGCTATTACTATAGGAATAATTGGATTGATATTTTATTCCTTAAGGAAAGAGCTGTAATGGTAATAAGAAAACTTCTAGGTGGAAAATATAATTTTTAATTAATTTCTAATTGCTTTATGTTTCTCAAAAGCCATCTTTCCAATTTTCTTAATATCCTCTTTTATCGTCGGATCCTTAACAATCTCTTCTTCCATCATCCATTTAAAATCCTTGCTTTCATTGTTTATTTTAACGTCGCTATTTGTTGCTCTGCACAAATAAAAAAATCCAATGTGATTGTGATCTCCGACGCTATGCAGATTTACATAAAACGGCACAGCTAGAACTTCAATTTCGTCCTTCTCTTTATCAGTGAAATCCTTTACCAGCTCAACTTGCAAACCAACTTCTTCTTGCGCCTCTCTTAATACAGCTTCATCCGGCGTTTCATCCTTGTCAATATGTCCTCCTGGAAAAAGCCACATATTTAGCTTGCTGTGCTTTATTAAAAGAATTTTGTCGTCGTTATTTATTATGCACGCTACAACAGTTAAATCAGTCTTCATTTTATTATCAAAAGTTTTTAATTATAGACAATAATCACCGCAATTTACGATATAAAAACTTATCTCTTCCTTTTCCTTGCTCTTGCTTTCTTCTTTGCTTTTCGTGCTTTTGCTTTCTTTTTAGCTCGTCTAGCTCTTCTTGCTGGCCTTATCTCTGCCGCAACTTCCATTTCCGGCTTTATTTCCTCAACCCTTACCTCTCCAGCTTTTTCCTCGACTCCCTTTTTCTCCCCCAAAACCAGAGATAAAACAAGTCCGGCAGCTCCAGTTAAAAATATTGCAATAGAAGCATTTCCAGTAACAGCAAACAGCACAATTCCGTTCAGCAAGCCAACTATATACACCAGAAGAAACGCATTTGTTCTGCCCATCTCAAATAAGCGCCACATCCCTATGGCAGAAATCAGCACCAGTCCAACAACCACAATTGCCTCTAAAACAAACACAATTCCGCTTAATCTTGAAACAACATTAATAGTGCCTAAAAACAAAGCAAGTAAAACAACCAGGTGCAGAACAAATTCCCATCCATGCTCTCTCGCCATAAGCAAAAGAAAACGACTTTTCTATATAAACATTTCCATTTAAAAGTAGGAATTAATTGTTTCTACTTGGTAATGATATACTAAAACTCCTCCACCTCTTCCAGCTTCTTCAAATAACCTTTCCTCTTCAAGAAATCAACCTGGTTCTTTCTGTACTTAAATACAATGTCTCCTTTATCATCTCCGCTTAACTCCCACGGCTCAACTATGACAATATCTCCCTCTCTAACCCATAAGCTGCGCTTTAATCTTCCTGGGATCCTGCAAACTCTCGTCTTGCCGTCCAAGCACAAAACTCTCATTCTGCTTGCTCCCAACCTCTGCTGCACAATACCAAAC
>CAYJSO010000065.1:0-5827 GCA_964372795.1 uncultured Methanosarcinales archaeon | reverse complement strand
CATACTCGGGTCAAAATCAGTAATTTTAAGCGAACAGCTTTATTTCAAAAGGCAAGTCAATTTCTAAGTCTTTGAGGTCTTTCGTTCTTTTTTTGAAGCCGTGGATGGCTATACCCATTACTTCACCTGTCTTTTCATCTATTCTTTCAAAAATACCATCACCGAGATTCCTGAAGTAACCTTTTGTAAATTTTCCTACATGTAACTCTAAGAAATCTCCTTCTTCATCATAATAAATATTTAACTTACCTTTTGTTACTTTCATTTTATTTTATCTGTGTAAAATGATGTTATAACAAAGCCCTTACCATTTAAATACTTTACTGATATAAATAGGTATTCTTTTCTTTCTTTGAAATATTTGTAATAGAATCTAATGAATTTATCGCGTTCAAATAGTGTTATTACGTCTGGGTTTGTTAGAGTTTCTTTAATTTGTTCTATCTGGTTTGTCATTTCAGAGTGTTCTAGAATGTGACTCCACCTTTCATCAGATAGGTGAATTAATCTTCTTGATTTATCTCTGATTTCAAAAATCCAACTCAATTTTATAACCTCTTTTATTGACTAAGCATACTCGGATCAAACCCTTCCGGCAGCTTTCCGCCGAACTGCTTCATTAGCTTGTTCATGTTTCTGCCTTTGAACATTTTGCCCATTTTCTTTGCTTGCTGATACTGCTTTAGCAGCTCTCTAACCTCGTTTACAGTCAGTCCAGAGCCTTTTGCGATGCGCTCAATTCTTGGCGCTGTTATAATATCGGGATCTTCAAGCTCTTCTTTTGTCATACTGTCCATTGCAAAGCGCCATTTCTTCAGCTTTTCTTCCTGCACATCGAGCATTTCTTTTGGCAGCTGCATCTGGCTGAAGCCGGGAATCATGTCAATCAGTTTTCTTAAAGAACCCATTTTCTTTAGTGCCTGCATCTGCTCGTATAAGTCGATTAAGTTAAAGTCACCTTTCAAGAAGCGCTTGCCTAAGTCCTCTGCTTTTTCTTGCGGAATTGCTTCTTTTGCTTTTTCCAGTAAAGTTTCTATATCTCCCATGCCGAGCAAGCGCGAAACAAAGCGTTCTGGGTTGAATGTTTCAAATTCATCTATTTTTTCTCCTACACCAATGAATGTTACAGGCGCTTTTGTTACTGCACAGGCTGATAATGCGCCTCCGCCTTTTGCTGTGCCGTCTAATTTTGTTATAATGACGCCGGAAACGTTTACTGTGTCATGGAAAGCTTGCGCCTGTTTTTGCGCGGCTTGTCCAATATCTGCTGAAATAACGAGCAAGCGCTCATCTGCCTGTGCTGCCTGATTTAATTTGTTTAGCTCTTCTATAAGCTCCTTGCTTAATGCGTCTCTTCCTGCTGTGTCGATTATTATCAGATCGTAGTCTTTTATGTTGTTTTCAAATGTTTTGTATGTTTTAACTGCGTCTTTTTCTCCTTTTATGCCAAAGAAATCAACGCCAACCTGTTCTGATAATTGCTTTAGCTGCTCGTATGCTGCTGCTCTCCAGACATCTGTCTGCATTAAGGCAATTCTAAAGCCGCGTTTTTTGTAGAATTTTGCCAGCTTGCCGGCGGTTGTTGTTTTTCCGTTTCCGAATAAGCCAACTAACATTATCTTTGTGGGCTTTTTTTCAATTTTAATTTCTTTAGCTTCTTTGCCTAAGAAGTTTGTAAGCTCTTCATATACTGTGTTTATCAAATGCTCTTTTTTTGTCAGTCCGGCAGGAGTTTCTTCTTTTAATGCGCGTTCTTTGATTGTTTTTGTAAGGTTTAGGACGAGCTGGACGTTAACATCGCTTTGGAGTAATGCTCTTTGTATGTCTCTAACTAGTTCGTTGATTAAGGATTCGTCTACAAACAAAGCTTTCGCTATCTTCTGCAGTGTGCTTTTTAGTGAGCTGCTGAGTTTGTCGAGGACCATGTTAAGCTTTAGATTAGCAAGCGTTTAAATACTTTTTTGATTTTTACAGCGAAATGATTGCAGATCATGGGGGAGAGCTAAGCGACAGATTAACTGGCAAGGATAAGTTTGTTTTAGGCGGAGCTTTTGTTTCTGGAGCGGCTTTTGGTGTTGGCGGCAGGATTTTAGGCATGCCGGTTGAGTTGTTTCCACCTGTAATTGATTTGATTTCTACGGTTGGCTTGGAGCGTTATGCTGCTAAAAAGCTGATGATATATGCTAGCTATGGCGCCGGTGTATTTGCTGCGCATGCTGATCAGATTTATTTTATGATAGGGCAGTTTTATAAATAGAATTTGTTTTCTTGGTATTATGGTTCATATATCAGAAAGAGAGCGTGAGCTGCCGGAGGAAGTTATTGGCAACTTAATTGATATTGCTGCGCAAAGGAAGGATGTTATTTCTCTTGGGCCAGGGCAGCCGGATTTTGCTCTGCCAAAAGAGCTTGTCAGCTATTTGAAGAAAGTTGCCAGCGATAGGATGGTAAATCGTTATGCTCCGCCTGGTGGGTTTTTGGCTTTAAGGGAAGCAATTTGCAGGAAATTAAGGAAGCAGAATAAAATAAATGCTAATGTTGAAAATGTTGTTGTCACGAATGGAAGCCAGGAGGCTTTGCTTATTGCCAGTATGGCTGCGCTTGATGTTAACGAACAGATAATTATTCCAAATCCGAGCTTTATGTCTTATCTGCCGGTTGCTGAGCTTGTCGATGCTGTGCCTGTTTTTGTTGAGCTGAAGGAGGAAAATGGGTTTGCTATTGATCCGGATGAAGTTAAAAAGGCAATTGATCCTAAAAAAACGGAGGCGATTGTTGTTAATTCTCCTGCTAATCCGACTGGAAATATACTTAGCAGGAAGATTTTAGAGGAGTTAGCGGAAATTGCAGTTGAATATAATCTGTATTTGTTTTCTGATGAAGCGTATGAAGATATTATTTATGATGATGCTAAGCATGTTTCTGCTGGAAGCTTGAATGGCATGCAGGAGCATGTTGTGAGCTTTTTTACTTTTTCAAAAAGCTATGCGATGTGCGGTTTTAGGCTTGGTTATGCGGTTGGGCCTCGCGAGATTGTTGATGCGATGACTAAAATACATGTTGATACTACAATTTGTGCGCCAACAATTTCGCAAATGCTTGGAGCAAAGGCTTTGTCTTTGGACAAGAGGAAGTTTTTAGTTCCTATGGTTAAGGAGTATGACAGAAGAAGAAAGTTAATTGTTAAACGATTGAATGAAATGGGTTTGTTTACGCACATGCCTAAGGGTGCTTTTTACACTTTTTCTAATGTTAAGCATTTGACTTCCAATAGCAGGAAATTTGCTTTGGATTTGTTAAATAAAGCAAAAGTTGCTGTTGTGCCCGGCTCAGAGTTTGGAAAGTTTGGAGAAGGCTACATAAGGTGCAGTTATGCTACGAAGTATGAGTTGATTGAGAAGGCACTTGAGAGAGTTGAAAGGTTTGTTAACAGACGGTAAAAACAACAATATTTATAAATACTAAATTTATTCCTTGATTTAATTAAATCGGGGGTGAAATTATGGAAGTTCAGTGGAACAGGCCAAGCGGCTTTTTGACTATTGGAGGAATTATTCTGGTTCTGCTGGGTGTTTTGGGTTTCTTTTTGATTGGACCAACGGCTGCAGACAGTATTTTTGGGCCAACGTGGTGGTTTGACGGCGCTGAGAACTGGGCGCATTTGGTGCTGGGAGTTGTTGCGCTAATATTGGTGTTTGCTGTGAAGAACGATGATGCAAACAAGTGGGTTACAGCGATTGTAGGAATTCTAGCTTTGGTTGCTGGAATCTGGGGATTCTTTAATGCGAACTTCCTCGGAGCCGGTTTGGAGCTGCTTGACAACATACTGCACCTTGTTGTAGGTGTGTGGGCTTTGTATGCAGCGTTTGCAGGAGGAGGTTAGGGTTTTTTATTTTTTTAAATTTTTTTTATCTGCTGCGGAGCATATAAAATCTGTAAAGATAATCCCTGTTTGCGACGCTATGAAGATTAAAATAACTTAAGACTTAAAATAAAATTAAGCGTCGCATAATAGTATGGGTTAAAAACCTTGATCCGCTCCGCAGCCTATACCTTTTTAGGTTTTTGCTTTAACTCTTTAGCCACTTTCTTAAACGCAGAAATCTGTTTTTCAGTCAGGTTGCCAAAGCGCAAATATTTTGATTTTATATCTCTAAGAAAGTAATTTTTTTGATATAATTCTTCGTCTATATTGAACAGTTTCTTGAATTTTGGGTCTGTGATCGGCTTGTTGAAGTCGCGGGTTTGGCAGGGGATGCAGATTGCTTTCTGGTAGCGGGATTCAATCAAAGCCATATTCTTTCTGCAGATGAAGCAGCGCTGTTTGTATTTTATTCTCATGTTTGTAAGGAGTAAATTGTCTGTTATAAATGTATCTGATTAATGCGAATGTTATTCGTGTTCGTGTTCTTTTGGATGTTGTTGCGCTTTTGGTGCTTTTTGTATGATTGTATATCCCGTTATTCTGTAGTATATGTCTGGATTGTTTATTACGACTGGCTCGCCTGTGTTGAATTTTAATTGAACCCTGTCTCCAACTTCTATTCTGCGTTTAGGGTCGTGCTCTTCCTCACTTAAAAGCTGCGCTACTCTTGCTATTTCGGTGCCGTCATATACCTCATGTAAAGTGGCTAAGTGGGAATTCCATCCGCTGCAAGGCTTTTCTGTTCTACTAGAAATTACTCTGCCTGTGACAAGGATTTCTTTTCTTTCAGGGAAGAATGCTCTGATTTCGTAAGCAACTCTGTCTGCAATATCGCTGAAAAATCCCATATTTAAACCACCACTTTGGCTTGTTTATTAGTTATTTATGAATTTTTCTATTTATTCGTAGCCTTTTTTCATTTGTTCAATGCCATTTTCTTTTGTTTGTTCGCGAGGAGCAATGTGGACTTCAGTTACTTCTACGTCATCAACAACTGTTCGCTTCCATTTCTTAACTATATCTCTGCAGTCTTTTATGTCTTCAAAAAAATGAGGGAATTGCCTGCAGACTTTTGGGCGGGCGTTGTATATTTTGCAGAAAGCTTTGCCGTTTGGCTCTCTCTGTAAAAAGAAACAGTCGCCATTGACTAATTTAATGCCCCACCCGGAGTTGTCGAATAATTTGTCAGCGTATTCTTTTGTTTTTAAGCCTGTGTGAGTGAATATTCTTAATCTGTCCCAAATGGATAATTTAACTTTTAGCGTGCAGCAGAAGTTGCCAACCGGACAGTTTGCGCAGTCTATGTTTTTGTGTTTGTAGAAGTCTTGTTCATTTGGTACTTGGTTAACAAGCAGATGAGACATTTTATGTTGTTTATTTAAATTTGTTTTATAATCTTACCCATTTAGTCAAGCATTTCGTGCTGCAAAAGGAAAGCCTGTCTGCTTTGCGCTTTATTTTCCAGTGAGCTTCCAGGAGAAAATGATCAGTATCCCTGCTGATTGATTTGCCGCAGCTCTGGCAGTAAGAAGGCTTTTGCGATTTGAAAGCTGGCTCGATCTTCACGAAATGTTTCATGTTTATTGCGCTTGTTTAAGTTCCTGCTCAAGCTTAACACACTCCTGCTTTAATTGTTCGTATTTTACTCTTTTAGCTGGATTAATCTGATCGCGCTTAACATCCCATTCCATAATTGCGAGCTTCTGCCTCATGCTTGCAATCTTATTTTCGATTTGTTCTCTGTCCATAGTGAAAAGAAGTAGGGTTTTATATATAAAGTTTTGTATAAATCGAGTTTTAAGCTTAAAATAAAGGGGAAATGGCTAGTATGGTCTTTGCTATCTTTGTTCAGGTGGGGTGTATTTAATGTTCATTCCTAGAGAAAGGCCCAATGCAGCTAAC
>CAYJSO010000064.1:0-5937 GCA_964372795.1 uncultured Methanosarcinales archaeon | reverse complement strand
ACAGCAACATTTACAGCAGCGGTAAGGGGAACATCTTTTGGCGTTTACAGCGAGCTAAATCAGCTTTCAGTGAGAGAAGGGAATGTAGATGCAAAGTTTGGCAAGGAAGAGAGAGTTGTCGGGGAGAAGAAAACAGCGAAGCAAAAAGACGGGAAGATTTTGGTTGAGGTGTTTAAGCAGGACAAGTGGAGCCAGGAAAGCGAGGCTGCTGAAAATGCTTACAAAAATGAATTGAAGGGGCAGCTTAAGGAAAGATATGCGTTTGCAATAAGCATTGCAAAGAAAGTGTATGGATTAAGCGATGAAGAGATTGAGCAGTATATTGATGATTATGTAGAAGGAAAGATTACGGATGAAGAAGTTGAACAGGGACTTGCTGAACTTGAGGAGGAGAATAAAATTGAATAAAATTGAATGTGATGCGAGGTTACTTGATGGTTCTAAAAAAGTTTTCAGATATATCTGAAAAAAATCTGCTGTTCGCTGTTTCTGCTGCTGTTGGTGTTGTATTAAGCGCGATGTTTATTTTTGGACTTTTTGGAACTTATCAGCAGACAATTGGAGATCTGCTTTATTCAGGAAGAATTGTGTCAGAAGATATTGTAATTGTTAAAATAGATGAGGAGAGCATTGATAAAATAGGCGCATGGCCGTGGAAAAGGAGAGTGTTTGCACAGGCATTGAGTAACATTGAAAATGCGTCTGTTATTGGCATGGATGTCTTGTTTTTTGACAAGCGAGATGAAAACGATGACAGGCAGTTAGCGAGACAAATTGCAAGCATGGATAATGTTGTGATAGCTGCGCAGTTTGAGGAAGGAGTAATGAGGCGTCCAATATTTAATTCTACAATAGGGCATGCAAATCTCATAGCTGATGAAGACGGCGTTGTCAGAAGACTGCCTAAAGATATAGAGGATGTAACTCCTCTTTCTGCGGCGATTATTAAAAAATTGGACAAGAGCAAGAGCTACCCTGAAAGCAGAGAGATAGTTAACTTTGGCCTGCCAAGGAGATATTTAGAAATTCCATTCTGGCGCGCTTTTGAGGAGAAGCAAGATGTGGAAGGAAAGATTGTGCTAATCGGCGCGACCGCTGAGGCATTTCATGATGCTTTTCCAATTCCTACTTCCAAGCAGAAATTTGTTCCGGGAGTGGAGATACATGGACATATGATTCAGAGTGTTCTGCAAAATGACTTTTTGAAAGAGCAATCCAGATGGAGCGTTGTTGCTATTATTTTTATTATAGGATTCATAGTGGCTTTCTTGATCGGAAGGCTGCGCTTTATTTATTCTATATCAATTGCGTTTGGATTGTTAGTTGTTTTTATAATAGGCGCATTGCTTATTGCTGAGAAAGGGATAATAGCAAATGTATTTTATCCTGCAGCTGCATTTGTTTTTAATACTGCGGCTGCTGCAGGGGCGAAAGCAGTGCATGAAACAAAGAGCAGACAACAGATAACCAAGATATTTGGGAAGTATGTTGCAGAAGATGTTGTCAAGGAGATTCTTGCTGCAAGAAAAGGAGAGGAAATTGAGCTTCGTGGAAAAAGGAGAGTTGTGAGCGTGCTTTTTGCGGATGTAAGGGGATTTACAACAATGTCGGAGCAGCTTGCGCCTGAGGAGGTAGTAAAGCTTTTGAATACTTATCTTTCAAGCATGACAGATGCAATTCTTGAAGAAAAGGGAACAATAGACAAGTATATTGGGGATGCGATAATGGCATTTTGGAATGCCCCCCTTGAGCAGAAAGATTATGCGCTAAGAGCAGTAAAGGCAGCTATTGCGATGCAGAAAGCTGCAGCACAGCTTGTAAAGAAGGAAGGGCAACAGATGCAGTATGGAATAGGCATAAACACGGGCTTTGCTGTCATAGGAAATATAGGCTCTACAAAGAGATTAGAGTACACTGCAATAGGGGATACTGTTAATTTGGCTTCCAGGCTGTGTAGCACAGCTAAAGCAAACGAAATATTGATAAGCTTGGAGACGTATAATATGGTAAAAGAGCATATAAAGACTGAGAAATACGGCACGATTACTGTAAAAGGAAGAAAGCAGCCGGTTGAGGTGTATAAGGTAATTGTTGAAACATGAAAGTCGGAGAAAAGGATTTTAGGAAGCTAGCAAGGAAAACACAGGAAGAGATAGTTGAATTAGCGGTTCATGACAAGTATGTCAGTGATGTGACGGATAAAAGACAAATCAGAAATCTGTCCAAAAGGACGCAGGAAGAGATAGGGGAGCTGGTGCTGAGCGATGATTATATAGAGAAAGAGAAACAGAAAATAAGACTGCAGGGAGCGAAGCAGGTTGCTGAGCAAGAGCCGATATTGCAGTTTATAGAAGAAAAGAGGAAGAAAGAAGAGGAAGAGCAGGTTGTACAGAAAAAAGGTGAAGAAGAAACTATTGATATTAAACTCATGAGGCATAATCTTGGGATTGATTTTGACAAGGAGAAGAAAGCAGTTGCTTTTTGGGATGCAAGCAGCTGGGCGCAAAGGGGAGAGAAATACGTTGATTCTGATATTACAAAGATTAAGAATATAGGCACGGGATATGATGCAAAGTTTTTGCATGAGATTGAGCAGAAAGCTCAGGCTTATCTAAGGCAGAGCTTTGCAGAGCAGGAAAGGAAAATGCATGATGCCGGTAATTTAGCGTCGCATATAATGGAAAAGTCAAGGCATATTTCTGAGATTGTGGGGAATAATTGATTTTTTAATTTAGTAAAGCTCGCATTTAACGCATTCTGTAGTTTCGCAAGGCAAGTCAAAGTATTTTGCGTTCCATTTTTTCATTGAAGCAACTATTTCGTTAAGCTCCTGGCCTTTTTGCGTTAGCTTGTAGGAAGTTTTTAATGGGAAATCTCTCTTGATGTAGGTTTTTTTGACAATTCCTGCCTGCTCCAACTGCTTTAATCTTGCTGAGAGAATTTTAGGGCGCGCTTTTTTCATACTGTTTAGAATAAAATTAAAGCCTTTGTCGCCGCGCAATTCAATCTGCTGAAGCAAAGGAAGAGTCCATTTTCTGCCGAGAATTGATGCGTTTTGGAATGTTGGGCATCTGTTCATTTTAACTTTCTTTTTAGAAAGTATAGATTTATATGTATATAAATATATTCTTGTTTTGGTGATTGCAATGGCAAATGGAATGATGGATTTTGGGATGATGGGGGGGCTTTGGGTTTGGCTTGTGGGGCATTTTTGCATGGGTGTTACTTATTGGATTAGCTGTACTTGTTTGGCTTTGGGTGATAAAGCTCTGGAAGGAAGTTTATGGGAAGAAAAGGAAAAGCAAAGAATAAAAAAGAGGAATGATATATATGAGAAAAGGAGTTTTATTGGTTTTTTTAGCTGTTACAGCCCTGTTGTTTGCTGCCTGCGGAAGCAAAGCTGACAATTCGCCAAGAATTTATATTGCAAATGAGGGAGACGGAACGATTTCTGTGATTAGTTCAGGTTCGCTCGAGGTTGTCGATACAGTAAAGCTAGAAGGCAAGCCGCATAATGTAAATTCTGATCCGATTGGAAAGTATTTTTATGCAACAAATCATGAAGGGGAAGAAGCTGCTGCAGAAGAAGAGCATGACGGGCATGGAGAACATGTTCCATATCTTAGAATAATTGATGCTAAAACAAATGAGCTTTTGAGATCTGTGCTGATGGTTGAGATGGCTGCGCATGTCGTGCCGAGCAGAGATGGGAAGTTAGTTTATGTTTCAATTGAAGGGGGCAAGAATATTGTTGAGGTTAGTCCAAGCGAAGGCAGATTGTTAAGGGCTTTTGATGTCGGCGAAGGGCCGCACGGAATTGTGCTGAGCAATGACGGTAAGAAATTGTTTGTTCCGAATATGAGGAGCAATGATGTAAGTGCAGTTGATTTGGAAAGCGGGAAGGAAGAAAGGATAAGTTTAGAGTTTGAAGGAAGCAAATGCGAGACGCCAGTTGCTATGGGAATTAGTTTAGATGATAGGTTTGCTTTTGTGACCTGCGGAAGATCTTTTGAAGTGTATAAAATTGATGCTAACGCGAAGAAAGTTGTCGGAAGAGTTGAGCTAGAAAAAGGAGAGTTTCCCGGGCCGATACAAGTGCCTGTACATCCAAGCGGAAAGTTTTTGTATGTGCCTGATATGAGGCACGGAGTTGTGCACAAAATTGATGTTGAGAGCTTTACGCTTGTGAAAGATATTGCAACCGGAAAAGGGGCGCATGGAATTGCTTATTCTGCTGATGGGAAGTTAGCGTATGTGACAAATACCTGGGAAGACAGCGTTTCGGTTGTTGATCTTGAAAGCGAAAAGGTTGTGAGGACGATAAAAGTCGGGAGCAAGCCGAATGGAATTGCTGTTAGCAATGGGAAGAATCAAGGGTGGTAAAACGAGAGGTTTTGTTTAGTTGGAGTTAAGTTGGAGGGGTTATTGTGGAATTAAAAGAAACTTCTAAGGTAATCAGAAGAGTTATTGGTGGAGAAAATTTAGATGCAGAAGAAGCGAAAGAAGCATTTCTTACAATAATGAGAGAAGATAGAGAGGGGTATTTTTATTTGGCGTTTCTTGTTGCTCTTGCTACGAAAGGAGAAACTGCTGACGAGCTTTTTGGTTTGTATCAGGCAACGGCCGAGCTTTGTCCAAGAATAGAAAGCGGCCTGCCATCTGATAAGTTGATAGATGTTTCTGGCACTGGAGGATCGAGGTTAAAGACAATAAATGTTTCGACTGCGAGCGCCTTTATTGGAGCTGCGGGGGGACTGTATGTAGCGAAACAAGCTGCAAGAAAGATAACAAGCCCCACTGGAAGCGCAGATTTGTTTGAAGCGTTTGGAATTAATGTTTATGAGTTAAAGCCGGAGCAGATTGTCGGCGCTTTAAGAGAGGTTGGAATAGCGCCTTTGTATTATCCTGCGTTTGCGCCTGAGCTAAGGCAAGCACGCATTGGATTAAGCGGCAGAATTTTCAGAGAAGCCGGATTGGCAGTAAGAACCCCAATACATTTGTTTGCATTTGCTTTTCATCCAGTTGTTGAGGTTAGAAGAAGAGTTTATGGTGTGATGGATTTTGAGTATGCTGAGAAGATTGTCGGGTTGTTTGAGAAAGCAGGATATGTGAGAGGGATGATTGTGCATGGGAGCGGAGGATTGGCAGAAGTTTCAACTATTGGGGAAACACAGAGCATTGAGTTTTGTGCGGGGGGTGTTGTTAGAAGAGCAATTTCACCAGAGGAAATTGGAGTGAAGATTGCTGAGAGCAGGGAGATTGCGACAGTTGATGCTGAAGGCAACATTAAGGATTTTTTAAGGGTTATTTACGGAGCTGAGAATGGAGCGAAGTCGGAGATTGTTTTTGCGAATGCTGGAGTGATGTTTTATGTTATGAGGATGACAAGAGATATAGCTTCTGGAGTTAGAATGGCCAGAGATATTGTTAATGCAGGTGGGGCAAGAGAAAAGCTAGAAGCGCTTGTGGGGGCTTTGGGAGATAATAATAGATTAAATTATTGGAAAAGGCAAGCAGAGGTTCTTAATGGTTAATATTATTGGTTTTATTTAAATTTGTTCTTTGTTGTGTATTTTCCAGTGCAGGTAATTTTATAAAGCATCTGTATAGATTAGGTTCTGGGTGAGAAGGATGGAAGTGTATATTTTTACGGAAGGTCTTTCGGATGGTTCAAAGGGTGTTTATGATTGTAGAGTATATGTTAAGGACTATGATAGGGTAGTTTGGTTCAGGGTTGGAGAAGAGCAATCAAGAGTGATGTTTGAAACTCATGCAACAGAAGTAGAAAGGGTTAAGGAAAGAGCAATGAGTGGTAAAAAAGATGCGCAAGTTAGGGTAAGGCATATTAGTCCTGAGTTAGGCGCAGTTGTTCTTAATTTTGAATCGGATGGTAGTGAGTTGACGCCTGAAAGAAGAGAAAGACTAGAAACTGCATTT
>CAYJSO010000063.1:2999-5995 GCA_964372795.1 uncultured Methanosarcinales archaeon | reverse complement strand
CCAGAAACAAAACCTTTATATATAAGTATTACTAAAAATTTTTTAATACCATTAAAAATAAATTTATAACATATAAGCTTAAACCGCCCTAAAATGCTATTAGTAAAAAAACAAAGAAACGAAACCTTAAGCTTGCCTTGCAAAGAGCTATCTCCAGTTCAAATTAAAACACTCTCTTCTCAATTAGCTCAAAAAATTCTAAAGAAATTAGCAGAAAAATCAGCTTACCCAAAAGAACTTGCAAAAGAACTCAATGTCCATGAGCAGAAAGTTTACTATCACATAAAAAAATTAGAAAAATCTGGCATAATTCATTCAACAAAAACAGAAACAAAACAGGGAGCAATCGCAAAATACTTTGAATTAACCAATCCAAGCTTCGCCGTGCGCTTCAAAGAATTCCAGGAAACAGCCAAGCTGACTTCATTCGCAAATGAAAGTGAGTTCCTAGAGCCTTTTATAAAAGACGGCGAATTAAATGCATTAATAATTGTTGGCTCTCCAGATCCACACGGCCCGGAGAAAGCTCGCAGCAGAGATGGCTATTACGGAATGGATCTTGCCCTTTTTTTAGGAACATTCCTTAACTATGTTCCTGGATTAAACGTTCGCTTAGACACAGAAGTTCATCAAACAGATCTTAAAAACAACTTAATTTTATTTGGCGGCCCTATCGTTAACACTGTTGTAGGAAAAATAAACGAAAAGCTTCCAATCCACTTCACAGCAAAATCTATTAAAAGCAAGTTATCCAACCAAGAATACTTCAGCGACGAATCTGGAATAATAGTAAAAGCAGACAACCCTTTCGACAAAACAAAGAAGATTTTAGTCGTTGCTGGAAAGCGTTACACCGGCACACGCGCATGCATAATAGCTTTCCTCAAGCATTTCAAAGACATAACAGATGGCAATAAGTTTAATAATAAGATTCATGCAAAAGTAGTTGAAGGCGTTGATTTGGACAGCGATGGTGTTGTTGATGATATTGAAATAAAGGAGTAAGCTAAAATGAAACGCGAAATCCGTGTCTTAGGAATAGACGATTCTCCTTTCAAAAAGGAAAAAGACGAAGAAGTTTTAGTGGTCGCAACTTTCTTCCGCGGAGGGGATTTTGTAGACGGCATCTTAAGCACAAAAATTACTCGCGATGGCATCGACGCAACAGAAAAAATCATTGCAATGGTAAAGCGTTCAAAATTCCATCCTCAGCTCCAGGCAATTTTATTAGACGGAATTGCATTTGGCGGCTTTAATGTAGTTGATATAGAAGAAATAGCAAAACATACAAAAATCCCAACAATAACAATAATAAGAAAAAACCCCGACTTAGTAAAAATCAAAGCAACTTTAAAAAAGCTCGGTATGGAAGAAAAATTCAAATTGATGGAAATCGCTGGAAAACCAGTTAAAGTAACACTAAAGCGAGGCCATATCTGGATTCAATACAAAGGCTGCTCCTTGCAGAAAGCAGTGGAAATAGTTCGCTTAACTGCAACCCACAGCTACATCCCAGAACCGATTAGAGTTGCGCATTTGATTGGACAAGGAATTGTAGACGGAGAAAGCCGCGGAGCTGCTTAACCATAATAATACTTCCCTTCCTGTTTCTGCTCCCTGTCCATCACACTGCCAACCTTATTCGCCCTCGGCCTTCCGCTCTCAGCATCTCTTCTGAACGTTATTCCTATATCTCTCAAAAACATATTCATTCCTTCCTCCATCTCAAACGGCCCTTTTACATCACCAGAAAGCGCAGGCTTCCCATCAAACACAAGCAACCTGTTACTCAAATAATCCAAAAACAGCAAATCATGATCAACAACGAGTATTGTAACACCTTTCTCCTCAGCAAAATCCTTCAGCACTTTTGATAAAATAAGCCTCTGCTCAACATCTAAGTATGCACTCGGCTCATCTAAAAGAAACAGCTCGGCATCTTGACTTAATGCCTTTGCTACAGACACGCGCTGCAATTCTCCTCCAGATAACTGATTCAATTGCTTAGTTAACAAAATCTTAATCCCAAGCGGCTCAATCAGCTGTCTGTTATACTTTGCAATTGCATCTTTTAAAAAATCAACAACTAACTCATCGCTTTCCGTATCTAAATACTGCGGCTTATACGAAACTTTTACTTTGGTTGATATCTGTCCTTTATCTTTCTCAAGCACGCCAGCCAGCATCTTCACAAATGTTGTTTTCCCAATTCCATTCTCACCCAGCACGCCAACAATCTCCCCTTTCCTTAACCCGCCACCATTAGCCTTCAGCACAAAATTCCCTAACTTTTTCTCCACAGCTTGCCACTCGCATAAAGTCTTTGCTTCAACTTTCTCAATAGCTGCACTTTTCTCAAACTTAATCGCTTTCTCCCTGAATCTGACATTCTCCTCACGCAAATAGCCAGAAAGAAACACATTAATCCCTTCCTTAGCGCTCTTCAGCCCGGATATAACTCCATAAACAGCTTCCTCTCCATACGTTACATGCACCAGCTCAGCAATATAATCCAAAACAATCAAATCATGCTCAACAACAATAACCATAACATTCTCGCTCGCCAAATTTCTAATAAACTTACTAACTTTAAGCCTTTGCTTAATATCCAAGTAGCTGGTTGGCTCATCAAAAATATACAATTGAGCATCTTTTAGCACAGCAGCAGCAATCGCAACCCTTTGCAATTCTCCCCCAGACAGCACATCCAAACTTCTGTCAAGCACCTCGCCTAGCTCCAGCGCCTCAACAACTTCCTCCAGCATATTTTTCTCATCCACTTTTCGCAGCAGCTCAATAACACTTCCACTGTATTTCTTCGGCAGCATATCAACTTGCTGCGGCTTATAGCTTACTTTCATTTTCCCGCTTTCCAGCAGATTCAAATACAATTGCATCTCTGTCCCGGCAAAATATCCAATCACTTCTTCAAAACTAACTTCCTTTTCATTAAACCTTCCTAAATTAGGCTTCAGAACATTAGCCAAAATCTTAAG
>CAYJSO010000063.1:0-2989 GCA_964372795.1 uncultured Methanosarcinales archaeon | reverse complement strand
CCCATTCTTTCCAATCACTCCAACAACTTTATTGAAAACAGGAATCGGCAGAGAAAACAGCTCAAACATATTTTCCCCATACCTATGAATTGGCTCTTTTTCCAATTTCTCAGGCAGATTAACAATTTTAATCGCATCAAACGGACATCTCTTGGGGCAAATCCCGCATCCAGTGCAAAGCTTCTCATCTATCCTTGCTTTCTTGTCATCTTCGCCCGGATAAATACAGTCTTTCCCAGCTCTGTTAACCGGACAAAGCTTAGCGCAAAGGTACCCCCCGCATTTGGTAGGATGGCACTTTTCCCTTATTATAACCGCTACTCTTCTAACCATAACATTAAACTTATACACAACATATTTAAATATTCCCGTTTAAGCTGTATTATAATGAAATGCGAAATTTGCAAATCCAGCATACAGGAATTATTCCTCGGCAAGCTAAAAGGCACAATCATAAAGGACGAAAAGGGCAAAAAGCACAACGTCTGCTTCGACTGCCAGAAGAAGTTCAACAACGATAAAAAAGAGATGCTTTCAAAATTATAATGCCCTTGTAGCTCAGCCTGGAGCTTTTAAGCGGGCAACAGAGCGGCGGTTTCGTAACAACGCGCAAAAACCGCAGGTCGAGGGTTCAATTCCCTCCAAGGGCTTATTAAAACAAAACCAATATAAAACAAAAAATAACTATTAAATAAAAAACAAAATGCAGCAAAAACCAAACAGAAAAAAACTCTTCATCTCAATTTTCATAATCGCAGTCATGGTTCTCAGCACTTTTGCAATAATTCTAAGCTCTTTTGCTCCAGAACAGGACCAGCTCGAATTCAACGGCTTTAAATTTAAAGTAAAAAACAGGCAGTTTATAACAGAAGTCAACGACAAAGAATACATCTTCTACTTGCATCCCACTCAAATACTTTCAACCATTCCAAGTGAAGCAATTACTGCAATACAACAAAACCCTTCAATTATAATCTCATTCGAGCCAAACGCAACCCAGCCCCAGTTTCTGGACACCTCACGCTTGCAATTGGAACGCTTCCTTACTTTAGATTTACAAAAAAGTGTTGAAAATGCAATAATAAAACCTAGCACAGTATACCAGCTTCCTGTAAAAACCTGCACAAAAGACGCAAACTTTTACATAGTCTTCACAGAATCAAACGAAACTCTGGCATCATTTGAAGATAATTGCCTTGCATTATCCGCTTCCCGTCCAGTGGACTTCCTTATTTATTCGGAAGAGCTTATATACAAGTTGCTTGGAATAATTTAAGATGGTAAAAAAACTAACTCCCGCAATTGAAGAAACAGAAGAAGTAACCTCAAACAAATACTTCTACATTATACTTGCAGTTATAGTTGTTGCTTTCATCTCCTTCATCGCTTACCAAAAATTAACTGCTTCTCAGCCTCCAAAAACAATTGAAGACTTGCACAAGCTTAATCTCGCAGGAGCTCTTGCATCTGAACAAGGCTACACTCACAACGGCTATTCTTTTGTTCTTTTCGATGGCCTGTGGTACACAAAGATCCAGCTTGGCGACGTTGCTTACAGCATTCCTTTGCACTTTGGCCCAAGAGAAACTGAAAACGTTAAAATCTCCGGCACACTAAGTAAGTCCTTTGACCAAAGCACAGACATTTATATTGTCCTTGACCCATTAAGTTCCGATTCAGATTACGGTGCACTGGGAGCCTCAGAGCTGGCGCAAAACATGATTCAGGCAATTAATAAAAGACCCGTTGGTGCCTGTGACAAAAATGAAACAGTCATGTGCTCAGACCGTCCAATAGTAACCTGCGAGACAACAACCAAGCCGGCAATCTACTTGCTCCAGGAACCAGGTCCTGAAGTAAAGTTTAAAAACAATTGCATTGTCCTGCGCGGCATAAAATATGACTTGGTTAAAGCAGTAGATGCTCTTCTCTTAAAATGGTATAGGATAACATAAAACCAATAGTATGAAACAAGAACACTACTTCACAGAAAAGCCAACTTCTGAATTAAAGACAAAAGAAATCAGCGCATTAATCAAAAACCACCTCTTTACTTTTTTAACGCCTTCAGGCGTCTTCTCATTCGCAAGACTGGATAAAGCCTCTTTTCTCCTGGCGCAAAACGCAGTAATAAAGCCCCAATGGAAAGTGCTTGATCTTGGCTGCGGCTTCGGCTTCATCGGCATATCAATAAAAAAACTTTTCCCCTCAACAGACGTTTACTTGACAGACATCAACACAAGAGCAATTAAATTTGCAAAGCAAAATTCAAAATTAAACAGCACAAAAGTAACAGTCCTTCAAGGCAGCCTATACGAGCCTGTTAAAAACATTAAATTCGATACAATTCTCGTAAACCCCCCAATGAAAGCAGGCAGAGAATTGTGTTATAAAATCATAGAACAATCAAAACCACATTTAGAAAAAGGCGGCTTGCTCCAGCTTGTTGCACTGCACAACCGCGGCGGCAGCATGTTGGAGAAAAAAATGAATGAAGTCTTTAGCAACGTTACAACCACAGCCAAAAAATCCGGATTTAGAGTTTATGTTAGTAAGTTAATTTAAAATAAAAATTTAAACCTCCTCCACCCCATTCTCCCCGCTCACAACAAACCTAAACCCCACTCCAAGCTTTATCAAAGCTCCAAGCAGAGCCATATGCTCCTTCCCATCTCCTGAACTAAGATTAACAGCAACCTCCAGTCCTTTTATCTTATTTGACAATTTCTCATTTATTTCTTTCCTTAACCCAAAAACGCTTTTATTAAAGTCAACAGCAACAACTTCAACATTCTCTGCAGTAAACTTCTCTCCAAAAGAATCCGTTATAACGAAAACCTTCTCCCAGTTTGCGCTTTTTATAAGCTTAGCAACCTCGCTCCAAGTTCCCTTTCCTTTGCTTAACAAAGCAACTAGCTCAGTCATGCTTCAATCTCAACCAGCTTAACCTTAAAATTCAGATTCTTTCCGGCAAGCGGATGATTCAGAT
>CAYJSO010000062.1:0-6047 GCA_964372795.1 uncultured Methanosarcinales archaeon | reverse complement strand
GTTGGCAAGTTTCCTTAAAGCGTTCCTGAACAAACTTTTCCGCAACATCTTCAGCAGAAGAAACCACATCAAGCTCGGGCTTTACGGCCCACCAAACGGCGGAAAATCAACATTGGCAAACAGAATTTCTAAAGACTGGCTTGGCGAAGAAATGTCCGTTGTCTCTAACATCCCTCACGAAACTAGAGAGATAAACATAAAAGAGCAGGTCACAATAAAAAACAAGAAGGGCAAACAGTTAACATTCTCCCTCGTAGACACCCCTGGTATAGCAACAAGAATAGATTACGAAGATTTCATAAAGCGCGGCTTAAAAGCATCCGTAGCAAAGCGCAGGGCAAAAGAAGCTACAAAAGGCGTAATAGAAGCAATCAAATGGCTTGATTCAATGGACGCAGTTGCTGTTGTTCTAGACGCAACCCAAGACCCTTACTCTCAGGTTAACGTTACTATAGTGGGAAATCTGCAAGCAAGAAACATTCCCGTGCTTTTAGTCGCAAACAAAGTTGACTTGAAGCGCTGATACATTAACTAAATTTTATCTGCATTGCCGCAGTTTGATGTCGTTGGAGTAAGCGCAAAATATGGCAAGAACATAGATGATTTGTATGAAAACTTATTTGAATTAATTAGGTAAAAAATGGTAACATTCCAATTCATTCCATACACGGACATTGAAGATCTGAGCAGCGCAAAGCGCATTAACAAGCTAATGAACGTAGTCAAGCAGAACAAAATAGTTGTTCTAGAAGGCAGATTAAAAAAAGAAGAAGAGACAGATTTAATTGAAATCACAATGGAAGAAGTTGGTGAAAAATTCAAAGGCATTGAGTTAGCTGTTATTTACCCGGACAAAGACAGCCTGCCAGGCATGAAGCGCTTCAAATACGGCTTAGCTAGTATATTGCTCGGCGACAGAAGCGGCTTAACTGTAATCGGCCCAGCTTCAATCGTTAAAAAAGTAAAGAAAAACCCCACAAGCATAGAATTGCAAACATCAGAGAGTAAAAAGCGAAAGCGTTAATAAAGAATAACAAATTAAATTAAATAATTAACAAATATATAATAAAAATATAACCCAAAATGCCACACCAATGCGTCAGATGCAACACCTTTTACGACGATGGCTCAAATGAAATTCTGCAGGGCTGCAAGTGCGGCGGAAAACTCTTCTTCTTTATTAAAAAAAAGCACCTGGAAGAGCAGGCAAAAGAAATGGTTGAAAACCTTACAGAGCAGGAAAAGCAGGAAATCGAGCAGGATGTTTTTGAGCTGGTTGACATTCCTTACGAAGAAGAAAAGCCGGTTGTCCTCGACTTCGAAAGCATTCACGTTCTAGCTCCCGGCAAATACAACATCGATTTAGTTCGCTTGTTCAAAAAAGAGCCCGTTATAATAAAAGTCGGCGAAGGCAAATACATAATCGATCTGCCAAAAACCTTCCAGCAGCTGAAAGAAGGAAAGTTGAAGTAATTCTATTTCGCCGTCACAATCTCCACCACACCTCAAAAACTACTTTACCTTTCTTTTCCTGAATCTGTGCTTTTCCACAACAATTATCTTGCCTTCAATATCGTTTTCCTTAACTTTTTTAAAGAAATTTTCAATTGTTTTATTTACTGCATCAAGTGTTTGAGGGTGTATGCGAATAATAATAAGTCCAATCAGATCTTTCTTGTTTATGAACGTATAAGCAAACTCATGATCAAAAGTAATGATAACAAGTTTATTGCGTCGTGCATAATTATAAATAACCTCATCAGCCTTGCCGCGTAAGCCTACATCTCTTACGTCAGTAACATCAAGACCTAAATCGCGCAGAAAAAGTGCCGTCTTTTTTGACACATTTTGATCTATAAGAAACCTTATTTTCATTGTAATGCTATTTCTTCTTCTTGAACAGCATTTATCGCATAGGCAATTGCCGCTTTCACATCTTCTTTAGTCAACTCCGGATAATATTCAATAACTTGTTCGATATCATACCCCCCCGCAATTAGGCTTAGAACATTGGCTATCATAATTCGTGTGCCTTTAATCGTTGGCTTTCCATGGCATATCTTTGGATCAACTGTTATTCTTTCTTCCATAGCGTTCTATTGGCTCTATAAGTTTATAAATCTTACTCTTTACTTCGCCGTCACAATCTCCACTACATCCCTATGCTTAAGCAAATGTTCCTTTCCCACAGTCCTTTTCGTCTTAACATCTATCGCCCTAATGAACTTCTTCCCGATATCTGTGTGGATCCTAAACGCAAAATCCAGTGCAGTCGAATTAGGCGGCATCAAATAGCAGTCAGGCAATACACGGCCTTTACTATCAACCAAATTATTAACTCCCCCGGGAAACACAGCAACATACTTCAAATAATCAAACACTGCAACATCAAGCACCTTCTGCACTCCAGTGCTTCCATACTTCTCCAAAATATTTTTTTTAATAAATTCAAGCGCCTTCAGCTGCCGCTCGCTTAATTTCTCTTTTTTAACTATTTTAAATTCTTTTTCACCAGGCACGTACTCAATCAACCCTTGCTTCGCTGCCTCCCTCAAAGCAAGCTCGCTCTCAGCGCTGCAAGCTACCATAACATACTCCTTAAACTCTCTCTGAAGCCTTAAAAAATTTGAGTAAGCGCCTTCCACATCAATTTTATTTGCAGCAATTATCATCGGCTTAGTTCTTTTCCTTAGCGTAGAAGCAAATAATTTCACATCCTCATCTTCCCATTCAGTTAATTTTTTATTTTTTAGCTTCAGCTCATTAAGTAATTTATCCACAAGCTCTTCGTTAACCCCCCCCAATCCGGAATAATGCTTGACAATCGCCTTCTTTAATTCACTTCCTTCTTGAACAGCTAACCTTACAAACTTCTCCCACGCTCTCTTAAATATCCCATAATACCACATATCCAGCTCAACTTCCAAAAATCTGACATCATTCGCAGGATCATAGCTTCCCGCAGCCACAATTTCTCCTTTCTCATTCGTGCTTCCTGCTATATCCACAACATGAATAAAAACATCTGCTTGCCTCAAATCATCTAAAAATTGGTTGCCCATTCCTTTTCCTTCATGCGCTCCTTCAATCAGCCCGGCAACATCCATCATTTGCACAGGCACAAACCTAAAGCCATCAACACAAAACCCATCGCGAGGCATGCACTTCACATTAAACTCACTGTCAACACATTTTACCTTAACATAACCAACCCCTGTATTCGGCTTAATAGTTGTAAACGGATAGCTAGCTATTTCAACCTCAGCTAAAGTAATAGCTTTGAAAAACGTGCTTTTGCCCACAGATGGCTTCCCTACAACTCCAACTAACATATCCAAAACCACAATCACTTTACTTTTTAAATCTATCTTATTTTTCCGCAACATTTTTAAATAGCCTCTATTAAAAGCGCTTGGGGTGTTTTATCGGGTGGAATAAATGGCTTACATAGTGCACAAATTCGGCGGAACATCTGCATATGAAATAGATAAAATTGCTGATATACTTAGTAGTCATTCCAACGGCCAAGTTCCTGTCGTTGTTGTTTCAGCATTCGGTTCAGACAGAGATCCAAAAACAGGCCAAAAAAGAGAAAAAATAACGGATCTTTTGATAAGAGCGGCACAGCTCGCACGCAGCAAAACTTTAGGTGGTTCTGCTCGTTCATACGAATCTGTTCTAAGTGAAATAGAAGGTCGTCATTGTGCTCTGGCTGAGAAATGGGGGGTTGTGGGAAGCAGAATAGAAGCAGAACTCTGTGCCATTCAGGAAACCTTATCGGCTTTATACAATGGTCCAAATTCCAACGGACAAGTTTCCGCTCGCTGGCTGGATAGAATAATGAGCTACGGCGAAAGATTAAGCACAATCTTAATTGCTGAAAAATTGAATCAGCTTGATGTTAGGCCAAAGCCACAAGCAGTCCTTCCAGAAGATTTGGGTTTAGTCACAAATGATAATTACGGAAATGGCGAACCACTTCCGGTTTCTTATGAAAACATAAAGCAAAATCTTGAAAGAATTTGCAGCGGTACCGGACATATTCCAATAATCGCAGGCTTTGTCGGCCTTAACCAATATGATGATCCTATAACCTTAGGCAGAGGCGGCTCTGACATCACAGCAACAGTAGTTGCTCGGGCAATAGGTGCAAACGAAGTAATAAAATGGACAGACGAACCAGGCATTCGAGTAGCAGATCCAAGAATTGTTTCTAATGCTAGACCAATTTTGGAATTATCAATAGAGGAAGCAGAAGAACTCTTTAACTTTGGTGCTCCTGTCGTGCACCCGCGCGCAATGTCTCATACAAGAGATATGGAAATAAACATGAGAATTAAGTCAACCTTACAACCAGCAGAAGAAGGCACTTTAATAAAAAGTGACTCAAATAAAGAAGGTGTAAGGGCATTAGCATATGCGAAAGGCATTTACATAGTAAGTGTTCACTCAGCAGGCATGATTGGCGGCGCAGGGTATGCTTCTCGTGTTCTTGCAGTCCCGGCACAGCATGGCATCCCAATTGATGTTATTTCAACATCTGCATCGCGAATTGATTTTTCGGTAGCTAGTGCATCCGGACTTAGTGAAATGGAGAGCGACCTAGAAAAAATTGCTGATACTGTGGAAATTAAAGATGGGCAAGCAATGATTTCGGTAATTGGCACAGGCTTAAAGAACCAAGACGTAGACTCGCGCACCCTTACTGCACTAGCCCGTAGTCAAATCCCAAGAAACGTTATCACCAAAGCTTCAGACTTTAGTTTTACAGTTGTAACAGATGAAGCGCACACCCAAGAAGCTATCCTGGCTCTCTACGAAGAATTCTTTTAATAAAAAATGCTCAAATCCGACTTCCACACTCACGTCAAAGGCGACTTAGACAGGATTCCATACACTCCAAAACAACTGATAGACAAAGCAGCAAAGCTAAACTTTCAAGTTCTTGCAATTACCGCTCACGACCGCTTCATCTACTCAAAAGAACTCGCTAACTACGCAAAATCAAAGAACATACTGCTAATCCCCGGCATAGAAAAAACACTATACAATAAACATATAGTAATTCTAAACATAAACAAAGAAGACATCGCCAAAATCAACTCATTTAGCGACATAAGACAATTAAAAAAGAAAAAGAACATTCTGGTAATTGCCCCTCACCCTTACTACCCTTTACACTTCTGTCTAAAAAACTTATTAACACAGCACATCGACATCTTCGACGCAATAGAATACTCACACTTTCACACTTACCTAATAAACAAATACAACAAAAAAGCAGTTAAAACAGCAAAACTCTACAACAAGCCTTTAATTGGCACCTCAGACTGCCACAGAATGATTCAATTCGGAACAACTTATACCTTAGTCGACAGCAAAAAAGACATTAATTCAATATTCAGCGCAATCAAATCACATAAAGTAAAACCAATCTCCCCCCCATTGCCTTTAACTAAATTCCTTTATCTTGTCGCATGGGCAATTAAAGCTCTAATCCGTTACCGCATTTTTGGTTTACGCCCATAATAACCTTTATAAACAGAATTAAATTTATTCCTTCTATGCCGCAAGTATCTGGAGCAAAAACAGCAGAGGAAGCAAACCAGTGGCACAAGCATTTCATCCAGGCTGCCCGCTTCAGAGTAAAATGGAAAGACATCTTCAACGTAAAAGAATTCTACCGCGCTATTCACGAATGGCTTCTTGAATACGAGTGGAATGATCCGGAATTTAACCTGGACTACTACGAAAGCCTATACTTCGAAAAAATCGGCTTATTTAACGACAAAGAGCTTTGGGTAAGATGGCGCCCTCAAAGATTTCCAAAAGGCAAAAACTCTTACTACAAATATCATCTTGACTTTGACTTTCACTATCTTTACCTTGTCCCGACAGAGGTAGTCAGAGACGGAAAAAAATTCAAAAAAGACATCTACAAAGGCGAAGTAGAAGTCTGGATAACCGCCTTAATCGAGCTTGATTACAATGGCCAATGGAGCAAGCACCCTTTCCTAAGGTACTTCAACAAACTGATGCCGGAAAGA
>CAYJSO010000061.1:1203-6061 GCA_964372795.1 uncultured Methanosarcinales archaeon | reverse complement strand
AAAATGATTTTCAGCTGTAACGTTTGTGAAAATTAACCCGTCAAATGTTCTAATCTTTTTTACATCAGGCAGGGTTAACCCTCCTAAGTCTTCTCGATAGAATATAACAGCTTCCCCCCTTCTTTTTGCCTCAACTGCTTCATCCATATCTGTATAAAGCTTACCTGAAACTGCGCCAGGGTAGATGCCTTCTGCTGAATATCTTGTTTTTGGTTTCCTTCCAGCAAACCTAAATCTGGGACTTAACAAGCCCTCTAATTCTCTTGGACTTGTTTTTGTTAATGTTACTACCCTTTCCATCATTTTTGCACCCACTTCTAAAACTGGAATTCTTGGTTGCTGTTCTCTTAGTCTCCCCCAAACGGTATAAACGAGGCTTGCAATTCCTTCTCCATCGGGTCTGCGTTCAAAAGGCGCAGCGATTAATCTCGCGTCTTCCTGGCTTCTTGCATAACTGTCTAATTCTCCGTTTTCTATTTTGTATCCAAGAACAATTGCAATCTTTGGGTGTCTCCTGTGAAGCTCTAAAAACGGCAGTAAATGTGCTTTATTGTTTATTTCAGCATACATAACATTTGGCTGCCAAGCATCTGCTAATCTAACTGCTTCTGTTACTGCGCGCTCCCTAAAGACAGAGCCGCCAAAGCCCCCAATATGCGTGTGCAAAACATTCGCGCCCTCGTTTAAAACTAAACTTTTTTGTGCGTCACTCGCTTCTCTTTGCGGAGCATGCACCAAAAAGCTAGGGAAATTCAATCTTGCGCTTTCAAATGTTTTAGCTCTCTCTGCTTTTCTGTGCAGGAAAGCAGCATGCAAAGAACTTGTAACTCTTTCAAGAGAGGTTAAAAGTTCTTCGCGCCCCAATTCAGCAGGCGGCATTTCGGGAAAGAAATATCCGTTTATGCCTGCTGCAACAAAATCAAAGAGTCCATTTTTCATCAATTCAGCAAGCTTGTGATTATGCCAAGATTTCGTTGGTTTTACGTAAATAACTGGAAAATTAAAAGCGCCGTTAAGAAGAAATTCCAAGTGTCTATCGACTGTTCCATTCCCTTTTTTTGATGGCGGCCCAACGTAAACAACCGCTGCTCTAGCCAATTCTCTTTGCAATTCAATATCGCCAGCAGCCACTTTGTCCCTAAAAGCTGTGAAATCTCTTGGGTGAAATGAGAAATAAGTTCCCATGCTGTCCATTAATGCCGCAAACCGCTTCGAATGTTCTGCTTCTTCACCTATTACAAAAACTGGCGCAGTGTCAAGCGCTTGCGATAGCACTTTTAGAAGAGTTAGGTAATTTGAATAATATAATTCAAATATGCTTGGATGATGCAGCTCAGCGCTAATTGCTCCTGGCTCTGTTGGAACTAATATTGGCGTTTTATTTTCCAAAACACCTAGTAATTGGGTCGCTCTTTCTTTATCAGCAACATAAACATCAACGCCATTTCTTTTCGAATGTGCCGAAACATCTTCAAAAGGCAAAACCCTCAGTCTATGTTTTGTTTTTTCTATAGTTCTTATTACGTCATCTAAGCCTTTTGCTCCCGAACGCACAGCAACAATTTCAAGTTCAGGTAATTGTTCTTTCAGCCAGGCTTGCGCTGTATGTATGCCTCTTCCTGTGTCAGAGAGCAGGAATTCTCTAAGCTCTTCTGGTAAGCTTGCATCTCTTAAAAGAACAGGTATTCTTTGGGTAGTTCTCTCTTCTGTTTGTCTTTCAGCGAGCGCCATATTCAACTCTAGTAAATATTATTTTGTTTATATCAAATCCCCACTTTTAAAGCAGAACGCACGAACAAGCTTTATAAAATTTTCCTATTTTTGGCTTAATTTCCCGTAATATTTTTCAAAAAGATGAACCAAGTCTACTTTATTATCCTGCTCATATGCTATCAAAGCTCTGATTCTTCTTAGAGGCTCACTCTCTATCCTTGAAATTCTTAAATCTAATAGCCTTTCTGTGCTTGTTTTAAATCCTCTCAGAACACCATCCCATGTTCCATGCCTTTTGCGCATTTGTAAGTAATTTATATCACTCGGATCTAATCTCCCCAGATGAGCAACGTGTTCCTTTTCTTTTTCAGCATCATAGACAAGCCCTTCTAACTCCGATATTCTCACAAACTGTGCCACTATTAAATTAGCCTGCGCCTCTAACCTGCTTTCGTATGGTCCTGTCACTGTACTCTTCCTTCCAACATACAAATCACCAAAGAAATCGCGCACAGCTCTATAACCTTGTACTAATTCGCTTCTATCACTATCAGTAAATTCTGACACCCACTCTTTTAATCTTTGATAGAGAGTTAACTGTTCTGCAACAGCTTCTGCAATCCCTGATGTTATAGTTCCTCTTATCATTCTCCTTCCTCTCGAACCTTTAACATATCTTTCAACAATCTCCCACCAGCCCCATTACGGTATCCGCAATTTGCAATTCGCTTTATAAACCTTTCCCTGCTTCAGCTTAGTTTCCGTTTAAATATCTTTGCCCTTTATAAAATATAAAAAATATAATGCAAAGCTATTTAATATACTTTTCGTTATTAGCATATATATCATATGGGTTTTGATGAGGGGTGTAAAATTTGGAATACAGGAAGATAATTTCATTCGGAAAAGGGGGCTATGTTATTTCAATGCCAAAGGACTGGGTGGAAGCAAACAGGTTAAAAAAAGGCAGCGTTGTTGTTCTTGAAAAAAACGGAGATGCTCTAACTCTCCTCCCGCCAAAAAACGGCAACGCATCCATACAACAAACAGAAGAGCACGAATTCTCAATTTACGTTGACGACAAGCCTTTTGACGTTGTTGTTCAAATGCTTACCTCTGCTTACTTGAACTCTTACAGCACAATCTACATCATTGGGGAAAAACTAAGTGAAATCCTGCCGGATTTGAAAGAATACATAAACAAGCTGGTTGCATTGGAAATTCTCGAATCAAGCAGGACAAAACTTGTTCTTAAAGATTTTATCGACTTTAATTCAATAGTAATCTCGGAACATTTAAGAAAGATGGACATGATAATCCGCTCAGTGTTCTTGGACATCTTAGCAAACAAGCCAGAGCTTTACGGCAGCATCATCGCAAGAGACAATGACGTTGACCGCTTATTTTTCATAATAAACAAAGCAATGCGCAAAGCCGTTAACGATCCTTCAGCATTAAAATCAATGAAAATCTCCTGCTCGGAATTATTGAAACATTTCCAAAACTCGCAATCTCTCGAGCATTTAGGCGATACTTTGCAGAAATTCACAAAGCATCTTAAAAATATGTCTCTAAAAGACGGAGAAAGAAAAGAGCTTTTTTCCCTATTGGAAAAACTGTACCAAACTTATCTTGACACAATGAAAGCCTTCTACAAAAAAGACACTCGCCTTGCTTTTTCGCTTGCGTCAAAGAAAAAAGAAATGCTAACTAAAATTACACACATGCAGCAAAAATACCCCAAACCAGTTCCTTTAATGCTTGAAACACTGGCAAGAATTCCAAAAATAAACCATGCAATAATGCGTACAATAGGCGAGCAATGAAATTATAAAAGCCAAAATACTGCGGAGGAGATCTAATGCGCTAGCATAATGCGATTATCCGACGCTAAAAACAATTTAAAGTTAAAATTTAATAATAAAATTAACAAAAAAACAAAATATAAAATCAAATAGAGTTAAAAAATAAAACTATAAACAACATTAAAATAAAAAAATCAAAAATAAAATTAAAGTAAGAAATTAAACAAAATAGTAAAAAATAACACAAATATAATTAAAATAAAAATGGATTATAGAAAACTGATCTCATTCGGAAAGAGCAGCTTTGTTATTTCACTTCCAAAAGACTGGATACACTCCAACAAGCTTAGAAAAGGCGATTTAATTTCAGTAGAAAACAACAAAGACACACTTACTTTATTCGCGCACACAAACGGGCAAGATTCTCAAATTGAGCAGCGCATAGTTATTAGTGTAGACAACAAAAGCATTGGAGAAATAAGAAGAGAAATAATCCCGGCTTACATAAACAACTACAAGATGATTATTGTTATAGGCAAAGAATTGAAAGAAAAGGCAAAAGACATCCAGCAGATACTGCATAATTTAATGGCGCTTGAGATTATGGAGCAGACTTCTGATAAAATTTTAGCCCGCGATTTCCTTAACATGAACGAAATTTCAATTCCAAACCTGATTAGAAAAATGGATATAATTACAAGAGCAATGATCTCTGACTCAAAAAGAATGTTTGAAGAAGATTTATATGAAAACGTTTTCAGCAGAGACGAGGATGTTAATCGTTTAAGCTACTTGAATTACCGCGCAATCCGCTACGCTTTAAGAAACCCCATAATCGCGTCCCAAACCTACAAGCTAACCCAGATGGAGCTGCTTAACTTATGGATGCTTACCTATCATCTTGAGGCAATTGCAGACGAGGCAAAAAGAGTTGCCCGTTACATGAGAAAAATCAAGCTTAGCAAAAAAGAACAGCAGGAAGTCCTTGATATATTTAACGCGATAGAAAAAACCTACACCGACATGATGAAAGCTTACTACGACAAAGACAAGCAGTTAGCTCACGAAGCATCCTCAGCAAAAGCGAAAATCAAGGAAAAGTTAAACAAGTTCTACGAACGCTACTCAAACACAAAATACATCGGCAAGCTAACTGAGCATTTGAACATAATTGCTGGGAATATACATGATATTGCCCGTTCTATATACGAATAAGGCCGCAAAATAGTAAAGTTTATATATAACCAGTAGTATATTTTTTCTAGTTTTAAGCAAGGGGTGGATTAAACTATGGCACATCAACAAATACAACCAATATTCATTTTACCGGAAGACACTCA
>CAYJSO010000061.1:0-1193 GCA_964372795.1 uncultured Methanosarcinales archaeon | reverse complement strand
AAAAAATAGTAACCTTTATATATAACCAGTCGTATATTTTTTCTAACATAAAGCGAGGGGGGATTTAACTATGGCAAATCAGCAAATACAACCAATTTTCATTTTACCGGAAGATACTCAAAGAACTACAGGCAGAGACGCGCAGAGAATGAACATAATGGCAGCCAAAGCTGTTGCACAAACCGTAAGAACAACTCTTGGCCCAAAAGGAATGGACAAGATGATTGTTGATTCTGTTGGTGATATCATAGTCACAAACGACGGCGTTACAATTCTTGAAGAAATGCAGATTGAGCATCCTGCAGCAAAAATGGTTGTTGAAGTTGCTAAATCGCAGGAAGATGAAGTTGGCGACGGCACAACAACAGCAGTTGTTTTGGCTGGCGAGCTCTTAAAGAAAGCTGAAGACCTATTAGACCAGGAAATTCATCCAACAGTTATTGCAAAGGGCTACAGAATGGCTCAAACAAAAGCACAGGAAATTTTAAATGAAATTTCTGACGACGTTTCAATTAAAGATGTTTCAACATTAAAAAACATAGCAATTACAGCGATGACTGGCAAAGGGGCAGAAGCGGCAAAAGAACATTTGGCAGATTTGACTGTAAAAGCTGTTATGAGCATTGCTGAGAACGTTGGCAGCGAAATGCGCATAGACAAAGACAACATAAAAATTGAAAAGCGCGTTGGCGGAATTGCAGATAACAGCGAATTGATAGAGGGCATTGTAATCGACAAAGAACGCGTCCATAGCGGAATGCCTGTACAAATTCAAAACGCAAAAGTTGCTTTGCTTGATGCAGCCTTGGAAATAAAAGAAACAGAAATAGACGCAAAAATACAGATCTCAGATCCGGCTCAGATCGAAGCATTCTTAGAACAGGAAGAAAAACAGCTGAGAAAAATGGTTGACAAGGTTATTGAAAGCCAGGCAAACGTTGTCTTCTGCCAAAAGGGCATAGATGACATGGCTCAGCATTTCTTGACTAAAGCAAACATTTTAGCAGCAAGAAGAGTTTCAAAGAGCGACATGGACAAGTTGGCAAGAGCAACAGGCGCCAAAGTTTTAAGCAACTTAAACGACCTAAGTAAATCCGATCTTGGTTTTGCCGGCTTAGTGAGGGAAGAAAAGATTGGCGATGAGGAAATGATTTTTGTAGAAAAATGCAAAAACCCAAAAGCCGTTACACTTT
>CAYJSO010000060.1:0-6110 GCA_964372795.1 uncultured Methanosarcinales archaeon | reverse complement strand
AAAACCCCCATCTCCATCCTCACCGGCTACCTCGGCGCAGGCAAAACTACTTTATTAAAAAAGATAATTGAAAAGCTGGACAGAAAATTCGCAATAATAATGAACGAGTTTGGAGAAATCAACATCGACGCTCAGATCATCCAGGGAAAAAACATCAACATCGCAGAGTTATCAGGCGGCTGCGTCTGCTGCTCAATGACAACTGACTTTGAACTGGCAGTAAAAGAAGTTATTGAAAAATACACGCCGGAAATAATAATCGTGGAAACAACCGGTGTAGCAGAGCCAGATGCATTAGTTACAGACATAACGGAAGACATGCCTTTCCTTAAGCTTGATTCAGTTATAACAGTTGCAGACGCCGACTCACTAGTAAGATTTCCAAGCATTGGCAGAACAACCGCAATCCAGCTTGAAATGGCAGACATAATTTTATTAAACAAAATCGACTTGGTAAACGAATCACAGCGCGTAAACATAAAAACAACAATAAGAAACTACAACAAAAAAGCGCCAATAATTGAAACTTCCTACTGCGAAATTGACATTGATTTATTGTTTGACTTGGAATTAGAACATCACATAAAAAATATCCACCAGGAGCACAAAACAACATTCCAATCATTCAGCTACAAACTTACAAAGCCAGTAAGCAGATACAAACTTGAAGAATTCCTGGCCCAACTCCCTCAAAACATTTACAGATTAAAAGGCTTCGTAAAGCTCATCGAAGAAGGAACCCACTTGCTGAACTACGCAGCAGGCCGCTGGAATTTCGAAAAAATGCAATCCAACAACTCAACTTTGGTTTTCATAGGAGAAAACCTTGACTCAGCAAAGTATGGTATAATCTCAAAGCTGAACAAACTTTAAAATGGCTAAAAAATCTAGAATATATCAGCTTCTTCGCCAGGCAGGTCTAATCTATACACGTAACGATGCAATCAGGTTATTGAAATCAGGCAAAGTTCTTGTCAACCACCGGCCGGTTTACAACCCCGACTTTCAGGTAAATGCAAAAAAGGAATCTGTCTTAGTTGACGGCAAGCCACTATCAATCGAAATTCCAAAAAAATATTTTGTTTTAAACAAGCCAGCTAACTGCCTGACTTCTAAAAAGGGCTCCGAAGGTAAAAAACATATCATGCAGCTTATTAAAGTTAATGATCAGATTAAAAATTCCCTTTTTCCCGTAGGCAGATTGGACTATAACACAACCGGTCTAATCATAATAACAAACGACGGCAAACTGGCAATTTCGTTGCTTAGCCCAAAAAACAAAATAGAGAAAGAATATGTGGCAACAGTCGCAGGCATACTAACAAAAGAAGAAATAAGACAATTGGAATCGGGCATAACAATAGAAGTAAACAACAAACATTACAAAACGCTTCCTGCAAAAATAAAAGCGCTTAGCCAGACTAAACAAACTACAACATGCTCAATAACAATAACAGAAGGCAAAAAACGCCAGGTTAGGTTGATGTTCGGCAGGTGGAATCACGCAGTTTTGGATCTAAAGCGCGTTAGAATTGGAAATCTTACCTTAGATAATTTAAAAGAAGGAGAATACCGGGAATTGACTAAAGAAGAAATAGACAAAGTTTTATAAGACAACAAAATTGTAAAGCAATTTTGTGTGCAACAAACTTTATAAGTTTGTGTACACGTACTCGAAGAGTTCGTTGTGCCAGAAATTGAAAATATTTCTGAGCACAATAAAATAATCAAACTAACATGCCAAAATTCAGATTTTTAGAACACACCGCAGACGCAATGTTCGAAGCGTACGGAAAAGACTTGTCAGAACTCTTCACAAACGCAGCTTTAGCCTTGGAAACAATTCAGGTGGAACTAAAAACCGTCTCCCCAAAACAAAAACACACAATTACATTGGAAAACAATAAAATAGATATGTTATTATTCGACTTCCTCCAAGAACTTATTTTTCTAAAAGACGCCGAACAGCTTTTATTTTCAAAATTTGAAATAAAAATAAATGAAACAAGCTCAAAATACAGATTAACAGCAAACTGCTACGGCGAAAAAATAAATCCAAACAAGCACACATTCGACAGAGACGCAAAAGCCGTTACATTGCACAAATTTGAAGTAAAAGAAGAAAGTGGAAAATGGTCAGCAAGGGTTATAGTTGATATTTAGTTTAAAAGCCAACGACTGCGGAGCTGGTAAAGGTTTTAAAACCAATACAATTTTGCGACGCAAAAAGAAGCATCAGCTTCTTGTGCGCAACAAACTCTTTGAGTTTGTGCGCAAGAAACCATGGGTTTCTATGCGCTAGGGGCTATGCGCACAGAAACAGCGTTTCTGGCGCACCAGAGGCTCTGCCTCTCAGTGCCTCTTTGCGCGTTATTAAAAGTTAACTATAAAAATTAAACAGATAATTAAAATAGAAATTTAAATTAAAACTCTAAACCTCAATTATCTTCCCGCCTTTCCCGACATTTATACTCAAAGTATTCCCAATCATATCTTCTATCCCTTCGCACTCGTGTATGTGTCCGCAAAGATGCAGATCTGGTTTAAACTCTTCAATTGCTTTCCTGACAGCAGCACTCCCGGGAAACGACATCTTCTCAATCAATCCTTTCGCAGGATGCACATGAGTAACCATTATTTTCTTCCTGGCATCTTTTACATAATCAAATCCTTTCTTCAGCAATCCAAATAATTCTTTGTCATCAATCATATGCGGCCCAATGTTGGCATGTCCAGCTCCAAAGAAACCAATATCCCCGAACTTCACACTATATCCATGCAGATGATAAGCATCATACATCTCTGCTAAAAACTTAGTTGTAGCCGCACCTTCATGATTACCGGGCAATAAGGCAACCTTCAGATTCCTTTTCTTAAACGGCCCAACAATGCCTTCAGTCATGCTCTCATCCAGCGTTAAATCCCCGCATAACAGAACCAGCTCTACCTTTTCCTTCTCAGCTTTTTCAGCTAATTTCTCTATCCAGCGTGTATCACCGTGCACATCACTTACAGCCATAATTCTCATATCAAAACCAAGAATTTACCCCTTTATAAATTTATCTCTTTTGAGTGACAATTTCAAGCTCATTAGAAACCATTACCTTACAATCACCTTCTCCCCTTCAACCAGATTAATTATCTTGCTTGGATTTCCGCTCTTCTCGCCTTCATAAACAATAAACCTTACTCCTTTCTGTACTTCTAGATCCAGATCTTCAAGCGAAGTCATAAACATCCTTCCAGTTCTATTCGCGCTTGTAGTAATAATAGGCACCCCTAACTGCTCAACAAAAGCACCGAACCAATGATTTGGAATTCTTATTCCAACTGTTCCATTTCCAGGATTCACATTCCTAGCAATCGCATTCCTGTTCCTCAGCTTTACAACTAACGTATAGGGCCCCGGCAATTCTTTAAGCCATCTTTCAACATTTTCATTCATAACGCAATTCTGCTTCACCCACTCTTTGCCCGGCACCCAAATAGAAAAAGGTGTTTCATATCTCTCCTTTAGCTGCCTTATCCTCTTCACAGCCTTTTCATCAGTAGCATTGCAGCCCAACCCATAGATAGTATCCGTCGGATGTATAAACACTTCTCCACCCAACACTCTCCTTAAAATATCATCCCTCCACAAAAACACCTCACTCTTCGTCAAAGTCTCCATTAAGATCGTTGCAATCCGCTCGCTTTAAAAAGCTTATGTTTAGGGTATATATGCTAATATATAGCAAGTAAAGTGAAAACCTACTGCACCATTTATTGCGAGCGAACCGGACTAATCGTAAGAAGAGCTAGGAACAGTTTTTCTTCACTTTTTAAATTAAAAAAACTGTGAGCGAGCGGTGCAGGTTTTTACTCCTCTTCACTCAAATACCCAATCATAAACCCTTCTTCTTCCAGGCTGATTTCGTCATCCTCAACTGCTTGATCAAGCTCCTCTTCATCATACAGGTTTCTCATTTTAATTCACCCACCTGTTCAAAGGAGCTGTAAAAACTTTCTCCTTCTGCCCAACAGTTATTGCCCTTATCTTCTCGTCAAACACTTTCCTTATCTTCTCCATATACTTTACATCCAGTTCTTCGCTTCCAAACACCTGCTTCCTGTCTTGCTTCGTGTAATTCACCATCCCAATTCACCTCTTTTTTTCTTTTTTATTTGCAACAAAATTTCATCAACACTCCTTTAAATACCCTGCGCACACACTTGTCCAGTGCAAAATTAAGCTCAAATTTCCAGCTTATTTGTCCAGTGGCTGTCCAGTGCGGCTTAAAAGACGCCGCAATGTCAGAAATCACCTGATCCCCATATGTCCAGTGCAGCTTAAAATAATTCTTTAAACAATAAAATAAAGAATACAAGCGTACAAAAAAATAATCAAAACTCCGTCAGCCTCTTCTCCCCTTCACTTAACCTCTTCTCCCCATACACATAAACAGCGGTCGAATTCCCTTCTCTGCTGACAACATTCTCGCAAACAATAAACTTTCCTTTCTCCAGCTTCTCTATTTTCCTAGAAAACGTCTTATAAGAAATCTCTCCTCTCTTAGCCAAAAACTTCTGAAATAATTCTCCCATCTTCAGCCCTTGATTTTTCTTCACAAACTCAAATATCTGCTTCAGTTCATCCGAAAGCTCGCTCATTTTATTTATGTTGAACTTCTCAACCTTATCAACCGCCAACTTTACATGCTCTATTCCAATCTTCCGTGAAGCCTTCTCCTCCGCAATATTCCCGGCTTCCCTCATCAAAAACAACCCTTGCCTCACATCTCCTGAGCTGGCAGTTTTCTCGACAACCATATTAAAAGCATCATTATCCCAAACCCCAGGCACAAATGCATAACTCATCCTCTCGCTCAATATCCCTCTGACTTCATCCTTATTATAAGCCTTAAACTCAACAAACTCCGCATTCAGCCTTGACATTATTCTTTCATCCATCTCTCCAACTTTATTCTTGTAATTCGTTATTAAAAAAACGCTCTTCCTGTAAACATCCTCCAAAACCATATACAACACATCAAGCTCCTCAGCCTTGTCAATCTCATCAAAAACAAACACTGCGCTTCTTTTCTCGGAATTCAAATAGTTTTTTATCTTATCAAACAGCTCCGAAGTCTTCTGCCCGGCAATAAATCTTATTCCCAGCAAATTGCAAATCTCAAGTAAAATTTTATACGCGCTATTATGCTTCCAGCAGTTAACATACAAAGGCACAACCTTGTCAGTCTCCTCTCCAAGCTCTTTCATCACATGCTTGCACGCTACAGTCTTCCCAACTCCAGGCGCTCCATGCACAAACAAATTCCTTCCGTTATTTCCCTGAAGCAATGGCTTAATCGCATAAGCAAACTGCCTCTGCTCCCTCTCCCTAAATTTCAAAACCTTTGGAATAAACTCGAAAGACAGTGGCACATCATCTCTAATTAAACTCTCATTTGCTCCCAACAGATTCTTAAACAGCCCCATAACATTCAACTATTAATTACCCTTATTTATTCTTTTCCCACAAACACCTCAACAACCGGCTTCACAACATTCATCCAATCCGAAACCTTCATCGTAATGCTAATCGTATGCTTCCCCGCGTTAAGATCAATCTCATCATTTTCCAAAAGCGACTTATCAACAAAAGTCTTTACCCCAAAAATTGTTCCAAACGGCGGCACAGCTCCCGGCGCACATCCTATAACTTTTTCAACCTCTGAAGCAGTAGCCAAACTCGCACTCTCAGTATTCAATATTCTTTTTATTTCCTTAAAATCCAATTTCTTATTCCCCGGCAGCACAAACTGAAAAAACTTCCCTTCGCTTCTAATTACCATTGCCTTAGCTCCTCTTCTCATCCCCTCCTCGCGCGAATACCCTCTGACAACCGCAGCTTCCTCGCTCGTCCAAACAGGAGCATGCTCTCTGACTTTATAAGAAATTTTTAGTTCATCAAGTTTTTTCTTTATTTTATTAAATGTATCCATAGAATTTTAACCCTTTTTAATTGCTTTAATCCCATTCATATAAGGCCACAAAACCTTCGGCACAGCAACGCTTCCATCTTTCTGCTGAAAATTCTCAAGTATCGCAACAATCGCCCTGGAAGTCGC